>JAAYVJ010000187.1 GCA_012517265.1 Planctomycetota bacterium
GGCTTCGAGCCCTCGCCAGACCAGTCTATTCCTTCGCGGCGGTGATCATGCCGTAGGCTGTCGCACCCTCGCGATACCCTCTCTCCATCAGTTGGAACGAATCGACGAACCGCCGGAGTTTGCGGCCCTTGGTCAGCAGGAACATCTGGGCCAGCGGATTGCTCACAAGCCTGTTGCAGTGTTCCCACGTGGGCTGAACATGTGCCGTGATGTCGTCGGCGACGATGGAGCCGAAACCGGCCTGATCAAGCATGGCCGTCTGCTCGTCCATGGTCAGCAACGACGGGCAGAACATCGCCTCGCACACGCCCTGGACGATGCTCTCCGCCTCGGCGCCTCCGGCCGGGCCCTTGAGCCAGACGCACAGCCCGATCCGGCCGCCGGGAGTCAGCAGCCTGGCGCAGTCGCGGAAGAAGGCCTCCTTGTCGTGGATGTGCTCGCTGCACTCGACGATCCAGACGCGGTCGAACGTGCCTGACGGCAGGTCCAGCTTGTTCGCGTCGTGCTCGCGGAAACAGACGAGAGGCTCGACGTCCTCCTCCGACGCCCGCTTCCTGGCCGCCTGTACCTGGACCTCGCTGAGCGTCAGCCCCAAAACGGAGCAGCCGAACGTCTTGGCCAACCAGCAGGCAGAGCCGCCCAGGCCGGAGCCGATGTCGAGAACCCGCTGGCCCCGCGAGATCTCCAATCGGTCGGCCAGTCGCTGGATCAGTTTCACCTGGGCCTCGGCGGGCGACTCGCCGTCCTCCCAATACCCATGGTGGATGTGCGCCCCCCACAGAAGCTGGTAGAAGCCCGACAGCGCGTCGTAGTGCTTTCGGATCTCTTCCGTCAGACATGCCTGAGGCGACGACTGGCTCATCTCGATTCTCCGTGGCCGGCGGACACTCGTGGAAATCCCCCGGCGCGCCGACGCCGCGGGAATCGGCAATCCACTCTCTACGTGAAGGGGATTGGTCCTGTTTCAGCCGCCGGACAGCCTACAAAAAAAAACGGGCGGCGTCACGGGAAAAGCCGAAACGCCGTCCGCTGAGAATCTCCCAACTCGACGATTATTGGGCAGCCTTGCTCCGGGCCTTCTCCAGGACCGCCTTGACGCGGGCCGCGAGTTTCTCGTCCGAGGCGGCCTGCGCCGCCTTCTCGAGCGAGGGGACGAGCCTGCCGGCGAACGGTGCCGGCCCTTCTCCGCCCAGCAACTTCTCCGCCACCTTCACGACCGCAAGGACCGCCTCCTGGCGAGTGGCCGCGTCGTCCATGTAGGGCGCGATCGACGCCACCGCATCGGGCGACTCGACGTTGCCCAGCGTGCTGACCAGCAGCCGCTTCTCTTCGTCCCGCTCGATCAAGCCGGAGGCCTGCCGGCACATGGCCAGCCGGTCCTCAACCGGCAGATCGCCGCGACCGGCCAGGTTCAGGTACCCCCGCAGAAACAAGGTCTTCTCCGAGGCGTTGCTCGTCTCCTTGGCCATCGCCAGCAGAACGGGCGCCGCGTCGGTCGTCTTCCAGGTGCCCAGGGCTCGGACCGCGGCCGAACGCACGTCGGGATTGTTGCTCTTGGCGTTCGCGCAAACCGCTTCGAGCGAGGCCGGTCCGCCGATCACGCCCAGCACGCGAACGATCGCCGCCTTCTGGGCGGGCTGGGACTTCTCAAGCCGCCCGACCAGCGTCCCGGCGTAGACCTCCGAGTCCGCCGCTTTGAGGCAGATCGCGGTCATCGCCTGCTCCAGCGCGGCCAGATCCTGGGGCGACTTGGCGCCGTCGAGCAGATCCAGCACGACCGGCAACTGGTCGGAACCGCCCAGGTCTCCGATCATCCGAATCGCGCCGGTTCGGATTGCCGTATCGTCGCGGCCGGCCGCCTTGATGAGAACCGGCATCGCGCTCGTCATCCGTCGGCGTCCCATCAGGTCGAGGGCCAGCCGCTGTTTGTCCGCATTCGCACCGGCGAACATCTGCATCACGGCGGCGTCCGCCTCCTGACCGGGGAACGTCGCGAGCCCGTCGGTCGCGGCCTTGGCGACCTCGCGATCGGAGTCGTCCAGCAGTTGGACCAGCGGGGCCACGGCGGAGACATCGCCCATCTCGGTGACGGCCTGGATCGCGGCGACGCGCACGCGTGGCTCGCCGCTCTTGGCCGCCTCGATCAGAGCCGGGGTTGCGCTCTTTTCCCTTCGTACGCCCAGCGCCTGGATCACGAGAATCCGGCGATCCGCGGGCAGCGACTTCATCGCGTCGGTCAGGATCGTCGTGGCCTTGGCGCTCGACATTCTGTGAGAGGCCTCGACGGCGGCCGAGAACAGGACGTAGTCCTCGTCGCCCAGGTGTTGTTGAAGCATCTTCTGGCGATTCGCCGCCTGGCGGGTGAGGATCGCGGCTTTCAGCGCGCCGCCGCGAATCTGGTGGGGAGCGTCCAGCTTGTACAGCCGGTCGTAGATCTCCAGAGCCAGCGGCTTGTTGCCCTCGACGGCCAACGACTCGGCGCAGCGGAGGAGCCCCTCGTAGACGTCGAGCCTGCACTCGGCCGGGACCTTTGCCCTGGCCTGTTCGAGGGCCCGTGCGGCCTCGACGTTGCCGACGTCGCCCAGGGCCCTCGCTGCGGCGCCGGCGACCGGTGCGCTTCCGCTGTTGACCAGCGAAGCCAGCGTGGCGACCGCCTTGGCGTCCCGGCGAAATCCGACGGTGTGAATGACGCCGATCAGGGGACGGCCCTTGACCGTGCCCAACGCGCTGCGCAGCGCCTCGTCCACGGCCGGGTCCGGATTCGTCTGCAGGGCGTAGCGGGCGTTGTGCGAGAGCTGCTCGTCGCCCAGCAAGGCGGCCAGCGGGCCTATGGAGTCCTTCCCCCCGACGATGGCGAGCTGCCGGCAGGCGTCGCTCTTGGCCTTGAGCGAGGCCCCCGGGTCTTTCAGCACGGCGATCAACTTCGGCTCATCGCCCTCGGCGGCCACGGTCTGCGCGAACGTCTGCCCGACGCAGGCCAGCAGGAGCGCGATGATCAATATGAGATGTACTCGTGATCTCCACATATCAGTCTCCTCGGTAGGGTGGGCCTTGGCCCACCGTTGTTCATCGAACGGCCGAAATCGGTGGGGCAAATCCCACCCTGCGATTCCCTTCTGCCCTCTTGTCAAATCGTCCACGGCTCTCGCATCGCCCGCGAGCGGAAGCGGTTGGCCTCGGCGTCGTTGACGAACTCCTCCTTCACCGGGTCGAACTTCATGTCGCGTTTGAGCCACATGCAGATGTTGGCCGCATGCACGGTGGACATGGAGCGATGCATCACGACCGGGTTGGCCACGGTCTGCCGACGAGACTTGACGCAGTCGAAGAAGTTCCGCACGTGGTTCATCGGACGCTGCGTGCGGGCCATGTAGTCGTCGACCAGCTTCTTGAAATCGGCCATCCACGCGGGGTTGGAGACCTCGCACTTCGAATAGCCGTCGGCGATGGAGACCCAGCCCTGGTCGCCCTCGTAACGGACGCCGCAGGAGCCGTGCCAGATCTTGCCGGCCATGTCCCGCTCGAGAACGAGCTTCACGCCGTTGGCGAACGTCGCCACCATGCCGTCCCCGCTGTCGTTGGCGACGTACTTGTAGTCCACAGGCGAGGTATCCGCCAGGCCGGCCGCCACCTGGACCTGGGCGAAGGTGTGAGCGCCCCACTCGCCGATGCAGCTCGTGTGGAAATCGTAGTGATTCCGCCATCCGCCGCGGGTGTATTCCGAGTTGTAGGGGCGCCAGGGACAAGGTCCCAGCCAGGCGTCCCAATCCATCTCCTCTTTCGGAGGCAGCGGCTCTTCCGGCAGCCAGTCGTGCCGCATCTCCGCCGCGTCCCACGGCGCGATGTGCGCCCGAAGGGTGTGGACCTTGCCGAGATAGCCGAGCCGCAACAGCTCATTGGCGAAGGTGAAGTTGCCCTCGCTGAGCCGCTGGAGGCCGCTCTGGTAGACCCGGCGGTGCCGCCGGGCCGTCTCGACCACGGCCTGCCCTTCCGCAATCGTCATCGCCGAGGGCTTCTCGGAGTACACGTCCTTGCCCGCCCGCATCGCCATGATCGCGGCCAGGGCGTGCCAGCGGTCGCCGGTCGTGCTCAGGACCGCGTCGAGGTCCGTCCGGACGGCCAGGAACTCGCGGATGTCGGCATAGAGGGCACAATCGCTGTTGCCGTAGCGAGCGTCCACCATCTGCTTGACTTTCTCGCGCCGCGCCTTCTGCGGGTCGCAGGTGGCGACGAACTGGACGTCCCGCTCGGGCAGCATCCAGTTCAGGACGCCCGAGCCGCGGTTGCCGATCCCGATGCCGCCCAGGATGATGCGTTCGCTCGGCGGGACGGCCCCGTTGCGGCCGAACACCGAGGCCGGCACGAGGTACGGAACCGCGACCGCCGCCGCCGTGCCCAAGAATGCTCGCCGCGAAAGACAGGAGTGGTTGTGTGACATGGCTATCTCCTCTTGCTATTTGCTATTGACGATTGATGATTGACAAGTGGCATCCACGGTCGCCAACCATCACGCCTTCGACCTTCGAGGGATTCTACCTCCTCCCCGTCCCCGCGCCCACCCCCCAAACAGTTGATTCTTGCGGAAAGACGATGGAGGATTGCCGGCCTGCCGTCGCCGCCGCCGGAATGTCGCGCTACCCAGGTCGAAGCTTCTCGTGTATGATGCGTGCCGGCTGTGCGTGAGAATCGTCTTGGATCCGAGAGGTACCCCGATGCATCTCAAGAACGTGCGCTTTCATCCGGATCGGTATCCGACCCGGGAGCACTATCCGTTCAACCTCGCCATCTTTCGGGAAACCGAGGGACTCGCGTTCCCGTCCCCGGTGACCTTCTTCGTCGGCGAGAACGGCTCGGGCAAGTCCACGCTCCTGGAGGCCATCGCCCGCCGGGCCGGAATCCACATCTGGCGAGAGGGCGAGCGGACCCGCTGCGTGGTCAACCTCTACGAGGACAAGTTCTATCGCGGCATCTCGATCGAGTGGGTCGATGCCCCGGTCCCCGGCTCGTTCTTCGGCTCCTCGATCTTTCAGGACTTCGCCCGCCTGCTGGACGAATGGGCCGCGACCGACCCTGGCCAGCTCGACTACTTCGGCGGCAAGTCCCTTCTGACCCAGTCGCACGGCCAGTCGATCATGTCCTTCTTCAAGGCCCGCTACGCCATTCGCGGCCTGTACCTGCTCGACGAGCCGGAGACGGCGCTGTCGCCCAAGACGCAGCTGGCGCTGCTGGACCTGCTGACGCAGCTCAGCGCCGCCGGCCACGCCCAGTTCCTGATCGCGACGCACTCCCC
>JAAYVJ010000188.1 GCA_012517265.1 Planctomycetota bacterium
AAGATCGTTCCGTCGGCGAGTTGGATGGACATCGGGTAGCCCAGATCGCCGTTGCGGCCGTCGTCGCGCAGGATGAATTCGTCGCCCCACGTTTGTCCGTTGTCCTTGCTGATGGTCGCGCGGACTCCAAACGGCGTGTGGCGATAGCCGTAGGTGAGCAGAACGTGTCCGTTGCGGAGCTTGAGCAGGTCCGGCGGATGTCCCGTGATGCCGGAATCGGCCAGACGCCCCCAGGTGACGCCGCCGTTGATGGACTCCGCGCGCAACATGCGATCCGCGCCGGCGCCGGTTCGGGCGAAGGCGAGGAGGTGTCCCCCGCCGAGATCGAGGAGCGAGGTCTCATTCACCGGCAACTCGCCGCGAGCGTCTGCCATGATCTCGTGAAAGGTCCAGGTCCTGCCGGAGTCCGCGGAGCGATAGACGTAAGAGTGCCCCAGATCCCCGCGCATCGGCGAGCCGTAGACGGGCCACAGCACGATCCCCTGATCCGTGACAATACCTCCGTGGAAGCCCATGATCCCGGGGGCATTCGGCAGCGGCAGCTCTTGGTCCTTCCAGGTCTTCCCGCCGTCGCGAGAGACCCTGGCGGCGTGCCCGCTGAGGGCGGCGACAGACCCTTCCCCGGCGTCGGCCAGCTCCCAGCCGGCCGCTTCGAGTTCCTCGCGCTTGGCCTGCGGATAGTACTCCCAGCCCGTGTGCACCGTCAGGAGCGTGCCGTCGGGCGCCTTCATCGCCTGGATCGCGTTGATCTCCTCCGGACAGCCGCACTCCTCATCCTTGAGGAGGATCTCCCACGTCCGGCAACCGTCGACAGACCGCATGATGGCCGTTCCGCCCGCAGGGTCGTTATGCGAAGGATGCGTCCGCGTGCCGAAGCTGATGTGGACCCCATCCTTCGGCTGCACCTTCGGAAGAAACGGGAAGCAGGCATAGACGCCCGCCTGCTTGAAGACAATGACGTTCTCTGCGCTCTCCGGCTTGACCGACTTCCTGTCCCGGGCGTGGGACGCAGATGCGGCACAGAGAAGTGCGACACACAGTATGGCAGGATGTGACAGGGGCACGGCGAGCCCTCCTTCAAGGACACTTTCCATTTGTTGCCGTCCCCATTGTAGGGCCGCGGCATCAAAAAACAAGCTTTGAAATGCTGGCGTGGCTGCACCGACTGTATACAATGAAGATCAGAGAACCCAAGTGACACGACATTGATTACGGAGAAACGCATGAGAACTGCCAGGACCGCTGTAATTGCTCTCGTCGTCGGCGCGGCCATCCTTTCACTGTCCGCGGGCTGCGCAACGCAAGACAAGGAATCCGCCAGAACCGTCACGCTGTCAGGCGCCGCCGTAACGGACGATACGCACTCCACTCGCGAACAAATCGGCGGGCGAGAAGTCTCGTTGAGCGCAGCCGGAGGCGGCGAGTTCTCCCTGCAGGTCGATCCCGTCACTCACGGCGGCACTGTCGTTCTCGACGACCGTAAGCTCGTCATCGAAGGCGATTCCGTGCTCTACCGCGGCAAAGAGGTGATGAAGCTGGCGTCCGAGTCCAAGAACGTGGACATCGTGTACAAGAGCGGCCGGGCGACCATCAGCGACGGCGTAGGTCCCGCCAAGACCATCC
>JAAYVJ010000189.1 GCA_012517265.1 Planctomycetota bacterium
CAGTCGCGGCGGCGCCCGAAAGTAAAATAGAAACGCCCGCACGGACGTTGCATCGGTGCGGGCGTCGATTTCGAATCGATTGTGCGCCTGTCGGCGGGTTTACCTTCCGGCCGAGAGGATGCCTCTCATCGCGGCGACCTTGACGTGCGCCGGCTGGTCGCTGGCCTGGAGTTCCTTGTACAGGGCCACGGCCTCAGCCTTGTGGCCGTCGGCGGCCAACTGCTCGGCGCACAGCAGGCGGGCGTCCGCCACGTGCATCGCCATGGCGGCGGGGGCCGACTTGGCGAACTCGCCCAGTGCCTTGGCCGCGGCGGGCGTGCCGATCAGGGCCAGCGAATGGGCCGCGGCCCGGGCGGTCATCACGTCGGAGTCGCCGAGGTACTTGGCGATGGCGTCGACGCTCTTGGCGTCGCGGCGGGCGCCCAGAGCGCCGATCATGCCGGGCTTGAGCTTGGCGCCGACCTTGGGCAGTGCGGCCCGCAGGGCCTCGGTCGCCTTCTCGTCGGGAATGCGCTCCAAGGCGAACCGGGCGATGTGCGAGGTCTCCTCGGCCGGCAGCAACGCGGCCAGGGCGTCGACCGACTGGGCGGTGCCGATGACCCGCAGTCTGCGGCAGACGTAGTCCTGGGCCGAACGGGAGAGCCCTCCGGAGAGCGCCTCGACGAGGCGTTTCTCCAGCGCGTTGCGGGCGGCCGGATCGTTCTGCGTCGCGACGATCGCCTGATCGATCGGGTTCAAGAGGTTGCGGTCGGCGCCCCAGTCGTAGGTCTCGAGCGTCGTGAACGCGCCGTCCACGGCGGCCGAATCGGTCTGGGCAACAGCCTGGCCGGCGGCCACCACGGCCGAGCCGATCGCCAGGGTCATTCTCGTCGTATCTGTCTTTGTCATGTCGAATCTCCTTGTCGCGAACATCGCTCGCTTACAGCACCCAGGGCTCTCTTCTTGCCACGTCGACGAGGCGGTTGGCTTCGTCGTCGTTGACGAACTGCTGCTTGACGGTGTCCCACTTGAGCGACCGTTCGAGTTCGTAGGCGATGAGGAACAGGTGGCAGACGGTCGCGGTGTGGACCGCCAGCTCGATGTCGCGGAAGGGCTTTTTGCGGGTCTTGACGCAGTCGATGAAGTCGCCGTAGATGCCGCCGGTGCCGGCGTAGGTGGGGACGGGCTTGGCGGGGCTTTGCTCGGAGCCCCACTCGACGTTCAGATTGCCCCGGCCGGGGAAGTTGTGGTGGAGCAGCTTGCCGTTCGGGAAGCGGCAGGTGGCGTACTTCCTGCCGTTGTCGTTGTGGAAGATCACTTCTTCGGGCTCCATCTCGCGGACGTCGATGGCGAAAGTGGCGCCGCCGAAGTGGTGGGCGCCCCAGTCGGTCATGCCGCCGCCGGAGTAATCCTTGAACGACCGCCAGCTCGTGCCGTCGATGCTGTAGCTGCCGCTGCATCGGTGCGGATGGTACGGGGCCCAGGGGGCGGGTCCCAACCACATGTCCCAGTCGAAGCCGTCGGGGACGGGCTCGCCGGCTTTGTTGCACTCGACCGGGAAGGGGCCGACGTTGACGTTGATCGACTTGACGTTGCCCTTCTCGCCGCCCCAGCAGGCGTTGACGATGCCGCGGTAGTCCTCGAGCACGCGCTGGCTGCCGCCGGAGACGACCCGGCTGTACCGGCGGGCGGCCTCGACCATCAGCTTGCCTTCGCGGAGCGTCTTGGTCTCGGGCTTCTGGCAGTAGATGTCCTTGCCGTTGCGGCAGGCCTCGATGACGATGATCGCGTGCCAGTGGTCCGGTGTCGCGCAGTGGACCGCGTCGATGTCGCCCCGGGCCAGGACCTCGCGGAAGTCGTTGTAGGCCTTGCAGTCGCTGTTGTTGTACTTGCCGTTGACCTGGTTCTGTCGCTCGTCGCGGACGTTCTTCTTGACGTCGCAGACGGCGACGTACTGGACGTCGTCGCGGCCGAGGAAGGTGCTCATGTCGCCGCTGCCCTGGTTGCCCAGGCCGATGCCGGCCATGACGATCCGGTTGCTCGGCGAGGGCCGGCCGTCGTTGCCCATCGCGGAGGCCGGGATCAGGTAGGGAAACGCGGCCGATGCCGCCGACACCTTCAGAAACGTTCGTCGACCGAGGGATGGGCCCTGGTCCTTCACAGGGGAGTTCTTCTGGTTTGTCACGGGTTGATCCTTTCCTGGGGTGAGTGTGGACGATGGTTTCCAGTCGTGCCTGTCGCGACTCTCGCGCGGCGGGCCGGACGGTCCCCATCTCTGTGCTTGCCCAACATAGATACCTCCATAGGCCGACAACTATCCTAAGGGATTGGTTGCGTGCTGGCAAGCAATATGATTCGACGGCAGCACGTGGCCTGTCCGACCGCAGGGACGCGGCGCCGAGGGCGCTTCGCGTCTGGGCCGAGGCGGGCTGCCACAAGCGATCGCAACGCAAGCGTTCTCAATGCCGGCTCCTTCGGTTCTTGCGTACGTCCTGTTGCGTCGGGGGCTCTGCCCCCCGCCCCCCCCCGCATTTGTCGCTTTGGGCCAGTAGCATGGACCGAAAAGGGAACCGACGGGGCAGCCCCCCTGCGGCCTGTGTTCGCATTCGCACGGTGTCTTCCTGATCCTCTCCTGGGCGAGGCCATCCGGGGCCGTCGGACACTATATTGCATGGACAGGTCCGGGGGGCGGCTGTAGGATGGTCTGCCGATTGACGGTATTCCCCAGCGAACAACGGTCGCTTTGCAGATAGGTGCTTCGGATATGGAAAAGGACAGAGAGTTGACGGGCAACGGGTCGAGCGGGAACGAGAGTGGCGCAGAGCGCGGGCTGGACTTCATCCGGCAGATGGTCGCGGACGACATCCAGTCGAACAAGTGGGGCGGGCGCGTGGCGACGCGGTTCCCGCCGGAGCCCAACGGCTACCTGCACATCGGCCACGCCAAGAGCATCAATCTGAACTACGGCATCGCTTCGGAGTTCGGCGGGCAGTTCAACCTGCGATTCGACGACACCAACCCCGAGAAGGAAGAACAGGAGTACGTCGACTCGATCATTGAGGACGTCCGCTGGCTGGGGGCCCGGTGGGACGACCGCCTCTTCTACGGCTCGGACTACTTCCAGAGCATGTACGACTGGGCGGTCGAGCTGATCAAGAAGGGCAAGGCCTACGTCTGCGACTTGAACGGCGACCAGGTCCGCGAGTACCGAGGCACGCTCACCCAGCCGGGCAGGCCGAGCCCCTACCGCGACCGGTCGATCGAGGAGAACCTGGACCTCTTCGAGCGGATGCGAAAGGGCGAGTTCCCCGACGGCTCCAAGACCCTGCGGGCCAAGATCGACATGAGCCACCCGAACCTGAACATGCGCGACCCGATCATGTACCGAATCGTGCACGAGCATCACCATCGCCAAGGCGACAAGTGGTGCATCTACCCGATGTACGACTGGGCCCACGGGTTCGAAGACTCCATCGAGGGCATCACGCACTCGATCTGCACGCTGGAGTTCGAGAACCATCGGCCGCTGTATGATTGGTTTATCGACGCGGTCAATGAGGGCCGGACCGACGACGGCTCCGGGCCGTGGGGCAAGAAGATCCACCATCCGCAGCAGATCGAGTTCGCGAGGCTGAACCTCACGTATACCGTGATGAGCAAGCGCAAGCTGCTCAAGCTGGTGAAGGAGAAGTACGTTCGCGGCTGGGACGACCCGCGGATGCCGACGATCTCCGGCATGCGCCGGCGGGGTTATTCCCCTTCGGGCATCCGCCAGTTCTGCAAGGTCATCGGCGTGAACAAATTCAACAGCACGGTGGACGTGGCGTTGCTGGAGCATTGCCTGCGCGAGGACCTGAACAAGACCTCGCCCCGCGTGATGGCGGTGCTTCACCCGCTGAAGATCGTCATCGACAACTACCCCGAAGGCCAGGTCGAGGAGCTGGACGCGATCAACAACCCCGAGGACCCGGCCGCCGGCACGCGGAAGGTGCCGTTCTCCCGCGAGCTGTACATCGAGCAGGAGGACTTCATGGAGGAGCCGCCGAAGAAGTTTTTCCGCCTGGCTCCCGGCCGGGAGGTCCGCCTGCGTTACGCGTACTTCATCACGTGCAACAGCGTCGTGAAGGACGCGAGCGGCAAGGTGGTCGAGCTGCACTGCACGTACGACCCGGCCACCCGCGGCGGCGACGCCCCCGACGGCCGCAAGGTCAAGGCGACTTTGCACTGGGTCTCCGCGTCGCGTTCGCTCAAGGCCGAGGTCCGGCTCTACGACAGCCTCTTCACGAAGGAGAACCCGGACGAGGCCCCGGAGGGCCAGGACTTCACGGCCAACCTGAACCCGAACTCCCTGGAGACGCTGACCGACTGCTACGTCGAGCCGGCCCTGGCGGGCACGGCCCCGCTGACCCGCTACCAGTTCGAGCGCCTGGGCTACTTCTGCGTCGACCCCGACAGCACGGCCGACAAGCTCGTCTTCAACCGCACGGTGACCCTGAAAGACACCTGGGCCAAGATTCAGAAGGCGCAGACGGAGTAGTGGAATGCTCAGCTCGGACTCCACTCCGAATCACGCGAAGTGGATGGGCTCGCTGATCGTGAACCTGCAGTCTCTCGAACTTGCGTTTCGTGGCTTTCTGTACAACTGCGAGACGGGATGGACGAGGCAACGAGGATCGCGATTTTTCGACGACATGGCAAAAGGGCAACAGTTGGAGGAGAATGCCTTTACCAACTATGATACGCTCCGCGAGCTTATCAAGAAGTTCAACAAGGAAGTTCAGTCTCGGCACTTGAATATTCAGGTTGATCCGGCTATCGCACGAATAAGAGACTCGCTCGCACACGGTCGCATCGCGAGCTTATCGCCTTCGCTGGATGAACCTCTCAGGCTTGTTAAGTACAGCAAGCCATCGAATAATCGCGTGTATGTCACGGATTATCACGTTCTCACGGGAAAATGGTTCGACGAGCAGACTGAGATGGTGGGGAAGAGCATTCAGAGCGTGGTGGAAGCGATGGCGTTGTTTGAAGGGCAGAAGCACTCCTCCTGATGAGAGAGCTGCGTCC
>JAAYVJ010000190.1 GCA_012517265.1 Planctomycetota bacterium
CCGATATAATAAGGCTTGCTGGGATGTTTTGTCTTCTCTGCAGATGCATCTCCCGGCGCATAGGCAGAAAGTTGCCGTCGGGCAACCCGTTGGAGTAGAAGCACCGTGGCCAACATCGATCCGGCAGTCTTCGCGGCTGGAGCCATTTTCCAGGAGCATGGAGAGTTCATTCTCAAAATTCTCCGTCGCCAGGCCGGCAACGGGTTGGACGTCGAGGATTTGTACCAGGATTTCTATTTGGCCCTGGTCCGAAGGCCCATCGGAGCGGACGTGCGAGATGTGCAAGGCTATCTGTACCGGGCACTGGTTCATCATGTCATCAGCGCGGCCCGTGTCCGCGGGACGCGCTGCGACAACATGAAAAAATATGCGCGACGGACCGAGATTTCCATCAACAACCACGCTCGGGAAGACGCCTTTATAGCTGATGAGCACCAGAATGCAGTGATCGCCAGGTTGGGCCGCTGTCTACAGGGGCGGGAGGCTCAGGCCTTTGTGATGAGGTATCGCGACCGCTGCAGCATTCTGGAGATCGCGACGAGAATGGGGATCAACAAACGGACCGTGAGCCGATATCTTTCGGAGGCTGTGCGAAAGCTCCAAAGGAGGTTGGCTCCGGAATGAGAGGTTGCTATGACTCTGTACGGAAACGGCGAGAAGCTCTGTCAGGAGGCGAGAGAGCACTATTATGATTATCTCTGCCGCGGCGCCAAAGCTGTTCCGCTAGCCATAGCCCGTCACATCGAGTCCTGTTCTGTCTGCCAGGAAGAAATCCGTTGGTTGGGAGACATGCTCCGAGAGGCGGAGGTTTCTCCTCAAGTCTCGTCCGAGCCCGGCCAGGACAAGGTCCTGGAGGCGTTGAACCAGCAGTTCGAGCATCTCGGCGAACAGGTGCGATGCTCGCACGTCAAGCCGTTCCTGCCGGACCTGGCGGTTCCTTCCCCCGCCGTGCGGATTCCCACGCCGATCACCGTCCATGTCGAGCAATGCGAAGAATGCGCCAAAGATGTGGCCGCATTGAAGGGGCTGAATCTCCCGGCCGGCCAGTTGAAGCGGTTTGGCGAGTTCCTGCGGTGCGACACGGTCGACGACGGACAGCCGCAAGCGTGGGAGCGCGGGGCGACCGCCCTGGCTGATTTCTCGTTCGATGCTTTGAAAGTCGAGGATCTCGACCTCATATGTCGCAGCCCTCGGATTCGGGAGTGGCTGTACGAACAACGAGCCCAGGCTGCGGCAGCCCTGGAAGCCCAACCCGGTCGCAACGGCGTGCTGCGGTGCGACGAAGTCTCCGCGGCGGATCTCTTCGATTTCGTGCTGCCGTTCGGCCTGGGCGCCGAAACGCTCCGAAAGTCCATCGGCCGGCGTGACGCGGTTGGCACGCATGTGCGTCGCTGCCGGTCGTGCCTGGAGAGGGTCCAGTCCCTGCACAGGACAATCTTTGAAATCGCCGACAGGGCCGACTCGTCGATTTCCACAGTCTACCGATGCCAGGATGCCGACGCTTTGAGCCGGTACCCGATCGAGGTGTGCGTCGTCCTCGACCAGCCGGAACCGGCGGCCGAAGTCCAAGACTCGCTTGACGCGCAAAGCTGGCAATGGAAAGGACTTAGGATTCTGTCCATCGCAAAGTCCCGGCTTCTCGCCAGAAGGAGTGTCTCCGCGGCGGCCATCGTCCTCCTGGTGGTGGGCCTGTCGCTTATGGTGAATTCGGCCCGCGGCAGGACCTTCGAGGATCTCCGCAGGAAGGTCCGGCAAGCGCGCAACGTCTATATGGAGTGCTACACACAGGACGGTGAAGAGGCGTCTTGGAAGCTCTGGGTATCGGGCGACCTGGACAAGTTCGCCCAGTGGGACAGGACCCACCGCGAGGTGATCGATCTGAAGCGCAGGACCCGGACCTTCATTGAGGCAAACGGCAACTACACGCCTTCTCTGCCGTTGAGTGCGGACATGATGGACGCCTTGCGATATAACCTGGATCGCCGCCTGGACCTGTTCCAGGACGTCCCTTCCACGGATGAACTCACGAAATCGTGGGACTCAACGGCTGCGCGACGACTGACGTACGAAGTCACCAAGAAGGTCAGGACGGCCAGGGGAATGGAACAATGCGTCTGGAGAGTCTTCGTGGACCCCGACCGAGAGCTCCCTGTGGAAGCACAATCCGAACGGTGGGACGGGAGAGAGTTCCGACGCACGGTGATAAAGCTGACATATCCAACGAAGGCCGAGATGGAGAGGACGTTCAAGGAGTTGGCACAGCCGCTGTGGCTGGAGTGACCGCGCTCGCCGGGTCGGCCTTGGGCTGCCACAAGGGGGTGTTGCTCCACCGTTCCTCGTCAAGCCTCTCGACCGCGAGGTCGTCGGCCTGCATTTTGACCGCCACGCTCCCGTCAGCCATTCCGACATTCACGGTTCGATGCGGGTGACGTCCCCCGATGGCGTCCAGCGTCTGCCCCTGACAAAGCGTTTTATCCCGGTTGATGCTCATGCCCGGCACATATGCCGCGTGCTGGGCCGATCCAAACATCGGAATTTCCGATTCGGAATCGGGGGTCGGGATCTCGACCGGCGGCTCGCCAACCACATGCCACCAACTGATCAGGCTGTAGCCACTGTCGACCACCAGGAAAGTCTGCGACGGCCGGGGGATCTGATCCATCGAGAGAGGCACCCCCTGAAACGGCTTGTAGGGTCGAATGTACGAGCTCGTGCGAAAGACGGAGAGATTGGCCCCGTAGTTGCCGCACAGGATGTTCAACTTTAGCGACGGGTTCTCCAGATGTTTCGACGGACAGGTCAGGACCTTGTAGCCATCCATCGTCAGGTGATTGAACTTCAGGATGTGGTCGAACCACCACCAGCCTCCCGGATCCATCAAACCCGCGGCTCCGGCACTGCGGCCCGTGGGCCTTCCCCTGGGATCAGGAAGCTGAAACCCCAGGGGAAACCGCTCGTTCGCGGTTTCGTAAGCAGTCAGACCCATCACCAACTGGCGCACGTTGGCTGCACACACAGCGGCCCTGGCCTGTTCCCGCACGACCCGGAGTCCTTCGACCGACAATACGAGCAGTACCGCGATGATCGCGACCACCACGAGCAGTTCGACCAAAGTGAATCCACGGCACTTCATTTCCCCATTATAGAGTCCGTGAATCCGCAAGTCAACGGCCCGAGAACATCAGGAAAAACCGTCAAACCGATGGAAACCCTTCACATAAGGCAGCATGTGTGACCGGAGTGTAGCTTCCCCACGAAGCCGATCGAACCGGTTGGAGCGGCGGATCGACGCCGGTCCTTCCCTCCTACCGTCGAACCGGGGTCGGCTGGTTCGGCCGGTAGTCGTCGCAAAGGCTGTCAGCCCAGGTGAACACCGGCGATCCCTTCTCCGCCTTGCCGGCGAGCCGTCCACAGACCAGTCTCATACAATGTCCCCAGGTGGGCTTCTCGATGCACGTGTGCGCAGGAGAAAAGTGCTCACAAGTCTCACAGAGTCGCTTCATGAACGGACACATCTCCTTTGATCCATCAACACTCCACAGCCACAATAATGGAAATGCAGACCGGCGACTTCGCCCCGGCCCATTCCCGACGACTGTATAGAAGGATGGCGCACGCAACATGGCGAATGTTGATGAAAAAAACACAGGGTACCGCAGAAACTCCAATACGGTCACCGGCATGCCCCCAGCCTTCTGCGAGCGAAAACCCATCGGCCCTCCGAAACACCCGATAATCCCTGGGCCAGCCGCATAGCCGCCCCTCCAGATTAAAGCTTCCGGGCCGGGAAACCGACTAAAGAGATAGCGGGCCGATTCCCTCGCGGGAGCCGGTCTTCCGCCGCACCGGAGGCAGAAGCAGCCGGGCCATGGAGAAGGAGTACCTGGCGACAGAGCCCATATGACGTGGACAACGACCTCACAGGCGCCGCAAGTCCAGACCTCGACGACTCTCAGGGATTTCACGATCCAAGGGGCCGCCGAGATCGGCGAGTGCAACGGCGCCAGATCGTTCCGGGCCGTGCGCAAGCACGACGGCCGACAGGTTCTCCTGCACAAATTCCGCCCCGCCGCCCCACTGACCGCCCTGGGCCCCCTCGTGCGAAGCGAGGAATCGCCGGACTTCCGCAGCCCCTTCGTCAGCCAGTTCACCGACCTGTTCGCCGTGGCGGGCAGCGCGTATCTGGTCGAGCCATTGCCCTTGTGCGCCGGCCTGAACGACGTCTGGAGGCACGTGCTCCAGAAGCGTCCGGACCAGACGGTGACCGTGATGACGGTCCTGGTTCGTCAGATGATCTCGATTACGCGCCGGCTCCTCCACGAAGGCAAAAGCCACGGAGCGATCGACGCACGAAACATCGTCCTGGCCCCGGCGGGTTGTTTCGGCCTCCTGGCCTCCTATGTGGAGTGCGAGGGAGGCTGCCAGTGGCTCCGCACGAACGTCGGCGATCCGGAACAACCGGATTACCACGCGCTGGTCGGCGTCCTCGGCACGCTTCTGGACCTCGACGCCGAGGTCGCGGCTGCCCAGAACACACCGATGCGAGTCTCCATGGGCATCCACCGCAAGGTCCGCAGCCTGATCTACACCCTTCAAGAGGCTAGGCGAACCCCCTGTCGTCCCATCCGCCACTGATTCCCTCCTCAGCCCGGGCCCCCGCATCCTGAATTGCCCGGGAAGGCCTTTAACTGGACAGGCACCCAGGGTAGAATAGGGCCCCTGTGTACAATGACGGCGAAAGATCGAATCCTGCGTAAGGAGGATACAACATGACAATCGCTCGACGGATGATGTACGTGCTGTGCACCTTGGCGTTGGCCGCCGGGATTCAGCAGGCGGCATTCGGCGCCGACTGGCCCTGCTATCGCGGCCCGGATCACAACGGGATCAGCAAAGAGACCGACTGGAGCAACGATTGGGGACAGGCCGGTCCCAAGACACTCTGGAAGAAGTCCGTGGGAATCGGATTCTCCACGACCGCCGTGGCCGACGGCCGGGTCTACACGATGGGCAACAGCGGCAAGGACACCAATATCGACACCGTCTACTGCTTCGACGCCCAGACCGGCCAGGAACTCTGGAAACACTCCTACTCCTGCCCGCTCCAGCCCAAGTATTACGACGGCGGCACCCTCTCCACGCCGACCGTCGATTCCGGCAAGGTCTACACGCTCAGCAAGATGGGCGATTTCTTCTGTCTGGACGCCAAGACCGGCACGGTCCTCTGGCAGAAGCAGCTGAACAAGGACCTGGGCTTCGAGCTGCCGACGTGGCACTTCTCCAGCTCCGCCCTCGTCCAGGGCGACAGGCTGTTCCTGAACGTCGGCACGGCTGGCCTGGCCTTGAACAAAGACAGCGGCCAAGTCGTCTGGCAGAGCGGCAAGGGCAAGTGCGGCTACGCGACGCCCGTGCCCTTCACGATGAACGGGCAGGCCGGCCTGGTGATCTTCACAGAGGTCTCCGTCGTCGCGGTCGATCCGGCGGACGGCAAGCAGCTCTGGCAGTACCCTTGGAAGACGCAGTATGAAGTGAACGCGGCCGATCCTGTGGTCGTGGGCAACCGGGTCTTTCTTTCCAGCGGCTACAAGAAAGGCTGCGGCCTGATCGAGATCGCCGGCGGCCAGGCCAAGAAGATCTGGGAGAACAAGATCATGGCCATGCAGATCAATTCCCCGATCCTGCGCGACGGCTACGTTTACGGCTTCGACGAGGACGTCTTCAAGTGCCTCAAGCTCGACGACGGCAAGGAGCAGTGGCGGGACAAGAGCCTGGGCAAAGGCTCGCTGATGATGAGCGACGACGGCCGGCTGATCCTCACCGGCGACGGCGGCGAACTCGTCGTCGCGAAGGCGAACCCTCAGAAGTTCGACGTCCTGGCCCGCGCCCAGGTGTTGCCCAAGGGCCTGTGCTGGACCAGCCCGGTCCTGGCCAACGGGCGGATCTACGTCCGCAATACGCCGGGCGATTTCGCCTGCCTGGACGTCAGCGGAAAGTAGTTTGAAATTTGAAGTCTCCAGTGTGAAATGCTGAGATGCCGGCTCTTGCTTCGAACGGCACACTTGACACTTGAGACTTCTTGAGACGGTGTTATGAAAACCTACGAACAGATCAACGACCGGATCGCGTCGGGCAAAGCTGTCGTGCTGACCGCCGACGAGATCATGGACTATGTCGACAAGAAGGGCCTGGAGGCCGCGGCCAGGGAAGTGGACGTCGTCACGACCGCCACGTTCGGGCCGATGTGCTCCTCCGGCTGCTTCATCAATTTTGGACACTCCAAGCCCAAGATTCGCATGTCGGAGGCTTGGATCGAGGACGTGCTCGTCTACACGGGCATCGCCGCCGTGGACGTCTACCTGGGCGCCACGCAACTGCGCCACGGCGACCCGGCCAACATGTACTATCCCGGCGAGTTCCGCTACGGCGGCGGGCACGTCATCGAGGACCTCGTCGCCGGCAAGTCGCTCCAGCTCTTCGCGCTGTCCTACGGGACCGACGAATACCCGCGCCGCGAGATCCGAACCTGGTTCACGATCAACGACCTCAACCAAGCCATCATGGTCAATCCGCGGAACTGTTACCAGAACTACAACGTCGCGATCAACGACGGCGACCGCACGATCTGCACGTACCTGGGCGTCCTGGAGCCCCGCCGAAGAAACGCGACCTACTGCTCCGCGGGCCAGCTCTCGCCGCTGTTGAACGACCCCTACTACGAAACGATCGGCATCGGAACCCGCGTCTGGCTGGCCGGCGCGCAGGGGCACGTCTATGCCGAGGGCACGCAGCACGCGGGCGCCTGCGACCGCACGCCCGACGGCGTCCCGACCGAAGGGGCCGGCACCCTGGCCCTGACCGCCGACATGAAACGCATGAAACCGGAGTTCGTCCGCGGCGTGAGCATTCGCGGCTACGGCGTCTCGCTGGCCCTGGGCGTCGGGATTCCCATCCCGATCCTCAACGCGCAGATCCTCAAGCGAACGTGCGTCCGCGACCGGGACATCCTGGCGCCGGTGATCGACTACAGCGCGGATTACCCCAACAAGACCGGCCGAACGATCTGCCATGTCAACTACGAACAACTCCGCAGCGGCGAAATCGAAATCGACGGCAAGAAGATCGCCGTCGCGTCCTTCTCCTCCTACCACAAGGCCCTCGAAGTCGCCAATCTGCTGGCCGACGAGATCCGCCGGGGCAAGTTCCTGCTCTCTCCGCCCATCCAGCCGCTGCCGAAGAACACCGCGATGAAGTCCCTCGTGATCAGAAAGAAACCCGTATGAGCCAGACCTTGACCAAAAAGCTGGTTTTGTTTTTCCCGCGGTACAACTGCGAAGAACCGATCATCTATCGGCTGGTGAAGGACCACAATCTCATCGTGAACGTCTACCGCGCCAGAGTGACGCCCGAGGAGGAAGGGCATCTCGTCCTCGACGTCACCGGCGCCGAACGCGACATCGACACGGCGATGGAGTTCCTCAAGACCTGCAACGTCGTGGTCAATCACAGCGGCAAAGGCGTCACCTGGGACGAGCACCGCTGCACCCACTGCGGGCAATGCGTCACGCACTGCCCCACTGACGCCCTGCACATCGCCGATCCGGCCACGCGGCGGATCATGTTCGACGAAGAAAAATGCATCGAATGTCTGGCGTGCATCCGCGTGTGCCCGTTCGGCGCGTGCGCGTCGGCGTTCTAGGAAGAACCCGAAATCCGAAGCTCGAACTCCGAAACAAACCCAAAACGGAGGAAAAAAGCCAAATGACCAAAAACGGCTTCGCCGGCCGTGCGACAGCGTTCCGGTCATTCGGTTTTCGGTGATTCGAATTCGTTTCGGATTTCGGACTTCGAATTTCGGATTTGCCGGCCGGGGCAACCTCAATGCGCAGCCGAGTGTATCGCACATTTGCCTACCGCGAAGCGGTGCTGCGGATCTGTTGCAGCCACTTTGATATTGTTGCGGCCGAGATCGTGCGGCAGCGGCATCTGCTCGAAGACTACCTCCGACGGCACCCCGAGTTCCAGCGATCGCTCGTGCCGACCGAGGCGCACGCGGACGCTCCCGAGATCGCCCGGCACATGGCCTGGGCGGCGGGCCTGGTCGGCGTCGGACCGATGGCCGGGGTGGCCGGCGCGATGGCCCAGTGGGCCGCCAAGGCGGCGATCGCGGCCGGGGCCGAGGAGGCCGTCGTCGACAACGGCGGGGATATCTACCTCCAGGCCGTCCAGCCGGTGGTCGTCTCGCTGGGCACAGGCACGTCCAGGCTGGCCGACCGGCTCGCCTTCCGCGTCGAGCCCGAGGACACCCCCCTTTCGATCTGCTCGTCCTCCGGAAAGATGGGGCATTCGATGAGCCTGGGCCGGTGCGACCTGGCCACCGTCGTCGCCAAGGACGCCGCCCTGGCCGATGCGGCCGCCACCCAGGCGGCCAACCTCGTCCGCACGCCGGAGGACATCGATCCGGCCCTGGAGCGGATCATGGCCATTCGGGACGTCTCCGGCGTGCTGATCGTCCAGGACGACCGCATCGGCCTGGCCGGCCGCCTGCC
>JAAYVJ010000191.1 GCA_012517265.1 Planctomycetota bacterium
AAGAGCTTCCCTCTCGCCCAGGACGCGGCGGTGAATCGCTTCCAGACCTGAGCGACACACAGTTGACTACGCGATCCCGACTGCCAAGGAGCCTGATGCCGCACGGAGTTGGCTGAGGACCGGGCCGCGAGACAGAATGCCGCCGGCGCCGAACCTGCCGACCAAAGCGTCGGTCAATCCGACGGGATCGATTCGGCTTGCGCTTCCAGCAGCCGCTCGATAACCCGGATGTCCTTGGGGACATGCACGGTCAGATACTCGCCGGCCTCGCGCTGGACGTAGGAATGGTCCAGCAGTCCGTCGAACAGAATCGTGTCGTCCGGTCCCAGATGGTACGTCTTGTCCTCAATGCGAAGGTCCACGTGACCGGCCAGGACGTAGCAGAACTCGTGGATGTTCTCGTGCAGTCCCATGACGTGCACCGTCTCGCCGGCCGCGGCCGTCACCCGGATCACCTTGCCCTTGTCGAACTGGGCGATGCGGCATCTTTCCACGCCGGTGTCGTGTCTGCCGGAGGGTGCGTCCCGCGTGAACTCGGCTTTCCGCCGCTGCACCAGACGCCGCTCGGCCAGGCGCACCAGATCGCTGGTGGAAATATCCAGGGCGCCCGCCACGGCGTCCAGGGTCTTCAGAGACGGCTGGGTCTTGTTCGTCTCCACCGCCTCGACCGTCGGATACGTCAGGCCGGATCGCCGCGCCAGTTCATGAAGCGTCAGGTTCATTCGCCGCCGCAGCACTCGCATCACCCGGAAGTCATACACGCTGTTCATCAGAGACTCTCTCAACAGCCAGGACCAATGGAAAAGCCGATACAGTAGAACAGGGAACGCCACCTGTCAAGGAGCAAGAGTGGCGACTTATCGGACAAGGCCGGTGTGTCTGGGCTACACCGCCGCTCCCCGGTGGAGAGCCTTCAAGAACCGCTCTCCGTTCCCCCGCCCGCTCCCGAATTCTTCTGAGATCGGTTGTGAAATAGTAGTACCTACTACCTCCAATTGCTCCCTATCTTTCTCAATTCCCTGCCAGGAAATGCCGATGATCCCGATGGCGCTTCTCTTGTGAAGCGGCGCATGGTCGTCGGGTACCGGGGCCCCAGCCAAAGGTACATTCCCTCGCCCCGTCGGCCCGACATGTTGGACCGTGCGAGCCAGGAACCGACGGCTTCGACGACAGGCTCGTTTAGGAGATCCGACAATGTCCGAAATCGCAACACTCACGAAAGACCGCAGCAGAGCCACGAACGACAAGGAAGGCAAGTACCTGACCTTCGCCCTGGCTCACGAAGAGTACGGCCTGGAGATCCTCAAGGTCCGCGAAATCATCGGCTATATCGAGGTGACCGCGGTTCCCCAGACCCCCTCCTATGTCCGCGGCGTGGTCAACCTTCGCGGGCAAGTCATTCCCGTGATCGATCTTCGCACCAAGTTCGGGATGGAACCCACCGAGGTGACCGACGAGACCTGCATCATCGTCGTGGAAATCACACAGAACGGCCGCAAATCCAACACCGGCATCGTCGTCGATCGCGTTCAGGAGGTTCTGGACATCGAGGCCGCCTGCATTGAAGAGCCGCCCCAGTTCGGCGACTCGATCGATACCGACTTCATCCTGGGCATGGGCAAGGTCGGCGACTCCGTGAAGATCCTGCTGGACATCGACCGCGTCCTCACCGGCGGCGGCCTGGGCGGCCTTGCGGTCGATCCGTGCGAGCTCCCTGTCGCCAGCGGCATTCCCGATTCCGGCGACAAGCTCTCCTAGGAGCACGTTGTCCATTTCCGTATTCTGGGACGATCCTCAGGGCTGGGCCCCACCGGATCGATCCCCTTTGGTGAAAGGGCAATCTCATGGTATTGGCAAATGTCAAACTGCAGACGAAACTCCTGGTCGTCGGGATTCTGATCACGGCTATTCCTCTGATCACGGTCTGCGTCGTCATCTTCCGCCAGAACGGACGCATGGTCCGCGCCGCGGAACAGGGCAGCACCCAATTGGCCTATGCAGATCTTGACCACATCGCCCAGAACATCTACGGCATGTGCAAAGCCCAGCAGCAGATGCTGCAGGCGAACGTCAATTCCTCTTTGAACGTCGCCCGGCACATCTTCGAAAACGCCGGCGGAGTTGGGCTCGACTCGGAGACGGTGGCGTGGGATGCCGTGAATCAACTGACGAACGAATCCCACCGGGTCGAACTGCCCAAGATGACGGTCGGCGGCGCATGGCTCGGGAAGATCACGGATGCGAGCACGCCGGCCCCCATGGTCGACCAGGTCCAGCACCTCGTCGGAGGGACGTGCACCATCTTCCAGAGGATCAACGACGCCGGAGACATGCTCCGGGTCTGCACGAATGTGCAGAAGGCGGACGGGTCGCGCGCCATCGGGACCTATATTCCCCGCACCGACCCCGACGGAAAGCCCAACCCCGTGGTGTCGAGCGTCCTGCGGGGCGAGACCTACCACGGACGCGCAACTGTGGTGGGCAAATCGTACATCACGGCGTACGAGCCGATCCTGGACAAAGAGAAGAAAGTCATCGGCATGCTCTACGTCGGCGTGCCTCAGGAGAGCGTCACGGCCCTGAGAGCCTCAATCGCGGCTGCGAAAGTCGGCAAAACAGGCTATGTCTATGTCCTCGACTCCAAAGGCAATTACATCATTTCGCAGGGCGGCAAGCGCGACGGCGAGAACATCTGGCAGGCCAAGGACGCCAGCGGTTCGCTGTTCATCCAGGAAATCTGCCAGAAGGCGACCGCCCTCAAAGAGGGAGAGATCGCCGAACAAAGGTACCCTTGGAAGAACAGCGAGGATACGACGGCCCGGGAGAAGATCGTACGACTCGTCTATTTCCAACCCTGGGACTGGATCATCGGCGTCGGCTCCTACGTCGAGGAGTTCTATGAAACCCGAGACTCGATGACCGCAATCGGCGCCGCCAGCAATCGCATTCTCGGCGGCATCTTCGGTAGTTCGATGGTCGGCGCGATCGTCGTCTGGTTCCTCGTGGCCCGGGGGATCACCGGCAGAATCCGCCGCGTCGTGAGCGATCTGGCGGAAGGAGCCGAACAGGTCGCCTCGGCGGCCGGGCAGATTTCCGCGGCGTCGCAATCCCTGGCAGAAGGGGCCACCGAACAGGCCGCAGGCCTGCAGGAAACCTCCAGCAGCCTCGAGGAAATGGCCGCGATGACCAAGCAGAACGCCGACAACGCCCAACAGGCCAATGCACTTTCGGGCAAATCTCGGGAATCCGCAGGCACCGGAACCGAGGCCATGGCGAGGATGAACGCCGCCATCGAGCAGATCCACAAGAGCTCCGACGAGACGTCCAAGATCATCAAGGTCATCGACGAAATCGCCTTTCAGACGAACCTGTTGGCGCTCAATGCGGCGGTGGAAGCCGCTCGAGCGGGCGAGGCCGGAAAGGGCTTTGCCGTCGTCGCCGAAGAGGTCCGCAACTTGGCCATGAGGTCGGCGGAGGCCGCCCGAAACACGGCGGACATGATCCAGGAATCCGTGAAGAACTCCCAGCACGGCGTCGACATCGCCACCGAAGTCACCAAGGTCCTCGAGGAGATCGTCCTCAATGTCGGCAAGACAACCGACCTGATCGGCGAGATCGCGGCCGCGTCGAAGGAACAGGCCCAGGGCATCGATCAGGTCAACACCGCCGTCGCCCAGATGGACAAGGTCACCCAGCAAAACGCGGCCAATGCCGAGGAATCCGCGAGTGCGTCGGAACAACTCACGGCTCAGGCCGAGTCGATGAACGAGATCGTCACCCAACTGGCGATGCTCGTGGGAGGCCAGAGAATCCGGCAACAGAACCGCGAGCGTGCCACGCCCCGCAACAGCACCGAGGCCGGGGGGCGGGCCGCCAATTCGAACAAGCGATTCGGCAGATCGGACGAACCGTTCCACCAAATCGCGCAGTCCATTCAACACACACCCGAACCCGAACGCCCCACATCGGATCCGAAACCCGCCTGTGGTGACGAATCGTTGGGCGAGTTCAACTCATGACGGGCGCTCCGACAAGGACGTCGTGTTTCCGGTGGAATGAAGAGCCCACCGGGGACATGACGTCCGCGTCGGAAGTCACTTCTGCGTCCGCCCGGCGGCACAAGCAGGGATTTGGACCGGACCGATGCCGAGCCCTCCGTTGCGCCGCTGCGATTGTCAGATGCTCGGGCACTTTCCGATCCGAACCCGACTCCTCTTGCTGCGATCCCGGTCGATCGTCGTCCCGGCCGACAACAGAACGTCCTAGTCTCAAGCCAGACTTTCGAGTCGCCCCCCCATGCAGGCTGCCGCTCGGCACTCTCTCAGCCGGCTCGGCTGATGCGTTGAACACAAAGCGACGTCTCAGGTCCACACAGGATAGGGACTTTTTTTGACAATTGGATCTTGACGGACGTGTCGCCCTGGTAGTATTCTGACGCGCATAGTTCTGGCTCTCTGGTCAAGTGCATACTTCGGCTGCAGGTTTCAGAGCCCTGGGCTTTGAGATACTTCGAAAGGGAACGCGGTGAGAATCCGCGACGGTCGCGCCGCTGTGAGCGTCTGTTCCGAGCATTCGGAAATCCCTGAGGCATGAGGGGGCGCCCGGAATCTTCTACAGGAAATAGGAGGTTCCGAAAGAGCAAACCCGATCCACTGTTCGCCGCCGGCGAATGGGAAGGAGCCTCTCGGTAAGACGCGAGTCAGAAAACCTGCCTGCGGTTGAGTGCACGAAATGTTGTGTTCTCGCGACGTGGGACGCAGGTGTGATCCGGATCGGGCTTCGATGCTCGGTTCGTGGAATTGCCGACGACAGCCGTCGTTCCTCGCGCGGGAACGACGGCTTTTTTTGTTGTCCGGCAGCAGGCCTCGCGATCTGGTCCGCTGCCCGGGGCGTTCCGCACCTCGCGATCGGCAAGGGAGCGCCCCTCCCAAGGAGGTAGACCATGCAATCCACGCTTGCCCGATCCCATTGCATCCCCACTCCCTCAGTATGGCCGGCCGTGCTCGCCGCCGCTCTCGTCCTCCTGACTGCCCCGGCGTCGGACGCCGCAGTCGTCACATTCGAGAGCGTGACGATCGCTCCTGAATCCTGTTGGAACGGCGGCGACGGCACAGGCGGGTTCGCCGATGGCCCTGCCTGGTTCAACAACCTCTACAATCCGGACTGGGACTACTGGGAGGGGTTCGCCTGCTCCAATCGCACCGACGCCAACGAGACGGGATACGCGGCCCAGTACAACGCGATCCCCGGCGGCGGCCAGGGCGGTTCCTCCAACTATGCCGTCGCCTTCGTCGGCTGGGAGATCGTCCCGACGGTCACCTTCGCCTCCCCGCAGATCCTGGCCGGCCTGTACGTCACCAACAACTGCTACGCCTTCTACGACATGCGGGACGGCAGCCCCTTCACCCGCAAGTTCGGCGGCCCCAGCGGCGACGACCCCGACTGGTTCAAGCTCACCATCACCGGCCTCGACGCCAACGACCTGCCGACCGGGACTGTCGAGTTCTTTCTCGCCGACTTCCGGTTCGAGGACGACAGCCGGGACTACATCCTCGACTCCTGGGCCTTCGTTGACCTGACGTCCCTGGGCCAGATCAAGTCCCTTCGGTTCGCCCTCAGTTCCAGCGACAACGGCGACTTCGGCATGAACACCCCCGCCTACTTCTGCCTCGACACGATCGTCAGCACAGTTGGCCAGGAAGAGCGGTCGCCGGCAGCATCAGACGAGAACCCCGTCGGAGACGAGTCATGCCTGGACAACTGACAACAGGCGTCTTTCTCTGGCTGACGGCTGCCTGCGGCGTTCTTCCCGGTCCGTATGCGGAGATGGGAATCAACGGCTATGTCGATCCCAACACGTGGAGGCACAGCAATCCGGCGGCGCCTGAGGCCCGGGTCAATCCGATCTTCCGCGGATGGGCGACCGAGGTTGTCGAGTACGCGCCGGCGGACCAAACCTGGTCGGGAAACTGGAACGACCCGGCCAAGGCGCTCGGGCCTGTCACCGGAAACATCGCCGACGTCGTCAGCCTGGGCGAATTGACGCAACAAGAGACTCTGCTGGGCGTTCCGCCCGGCTCCATCACGCTGGTCTTCGGCGACCCGAACAGCCCCGACGACGACGTGATCCGCGATGGGAGCGGCTACGATTTCGCGGTCTTCGAGAACGGCATGGTCTCGCAGGTCACAACGGGCATGGGCTCTCTCCAAGGCCAGTTGTTGGCCGAGTTGGCCTATGTCGAGGTCTCCTCGAACGGAGTGGATTTCGCACGGTTTCCCGCGGTGTCCCTCACACCGGCCAGGACCGGAGCCTACGGCACGATCGACATGCGCAACGTCCACAACCTCGCCGGCAAACACCCGAACGGCTACGGCGTCTGCACAGGGACCCCCTTCAATCTGGAGGAGCTTGCCGACCAGCCGGACGTTCTCTCGGGCAAGGTCGATCTGGACGCCATCCGATACGTGCGGCTTGTGGACGTGCCCGGCGACGGCAGCTTTCTCGATGACGCCGCGCAGCAGGTCGAACCCAACACCGGGCCGCAATGGTCCAAGTATGCGGGGAACCATCCGATCTACGATCAGTGGCCGACCTGGGGTTCCGGCGGCTTCGATCTGGAGGCCGTCGGCGTGCTCCGCGAACAGAGGTACGGCGCGGACGTCAACCTCGACGGGATCGTGGACTCCTGCGATCTGTCGCTCTTGGCGTCCGCCTGGCAGTCCTATTTCGGCCAGGCACAGTGGAATGACCGGTGCGATCTGGCCGGACCGCGGGATCATGTGGTGAACCTGCGGGACTTCGCGGTCTTCGCGTCGCAATGGCAAGGCGTCGAGGAATGGCGAACACAGGTCAAGGAGGATTAGGGGCTCGCCATGGATCTGGAACAATCCATCACGAGAGTCGGGCGCGGTCGAGACGTCAGCCGAGGGTTTACCCTCGTGGAACTACTCGTCGTGATCTCCACCATCGCCCTGCTGCTGGCTCTCCTGATGCCGGCCCTGGCGATGGCGCGATCCCAGGCGCACGGTCTGGTCTGCCGATCCAACCTCCGCCAACTCGTCCTGGCCGCTGTGGGCTATACGGCCGAACACGACGGCTTCTACGTCCCCGGCGCCAAGGACATGCTCGATGGCGCGGGCCGGTGCCGCTGGCACGGCGTCCGCCCCTCCCTCGACGAGCCGTTCGAGGCATCGAAGGGGCCGCTGG
Organism: Planctomycetota bacterium; assembly: GCA_012517265.1. Taxonomy (GTDB): domain Bacteria; phylum Planctomycetota; class Phycisphaerae; order Sedimentisphaerales; family Anaerobacaceae; genus PLanc-01. The sequence continues at coordinate 7,208 of JAAYVJ010000191.1, forward strand.
CCGGCTATTTGGCCGACGGCAAGGTGAGGGAGTGCCCCGCCCGTGTGGCCTTCGTCAAGAGCAAGGATTGGAATACGAGCTTCGAGCAGGGCTGCGGCGGCTACGGCTACAACATGGTCTATTTGGGCAGCCGGCTCTGGGATTCGGGCATCAGCGGGCCCCAGGCCGCTCAGCAGGCCTACGCCCGCACGACGCGAGTCAATGAAGTGGCCACTCCCGCACAGACGCTCATGTTCGCGGACACCGCGATGGCCAACAACGGCGATTCGCTCATCGAGTACTCCTTTGCGGAGCCCCCCTTTGCGGTGCTCAACGGGCAGGTCATGACGGAGTTCCGCATGTCGCCGTCGATTCATTTTCGCCACGGGAACCTGGCCAACGTCGGCTGGGCGGACGGACACGCCGGACCGCAGCAAATGGCAGAACTCGACGTGACCAATGCCTACGGGGTAGGGACCGCAGCTCTGCGACTCGGCTGGTTCGACCCCGCCGACAATACGCCATTCGATCTGCGGTGATCGAGTCGCCGGCCCTCTCTTGACACGATCCGTTTCTCGCGGCATAATAAGCGACATGGAAGCACCTGGATTCCACTTTCTGGCGGTGCGGGCGCGGTCTGCAGCTTCTCTGGCGTGGCATGGACTGTGCCAACTCGTCTGGCCCGGCCGATGCGATATATGTCACGAAGTGATGTGCGCCTTGGAGGGGCACCTGTGCGACAACTGCTGGGCCGAACTCTTGCCATGCGCCGCCGGCGACTACTGTCCCCGCTGCGGCCGGGACGCCAGCCGATACGGGCTTGTGCGCGGCGTCTGCGGCGCATGCCGCGAAGAAGCGATTCTCTTCGATGGCATCGCCCGGGCCGGCGTATACCTGAGCGTCCTCAGGCAGATGATCCTGGCCTTCAAGCACGACCACAGCGAACTGGCCCCGGCCCTGGCGCCGCTGGCCCAGGCCGCTCTGGAGGGCAGCGGTTTCCATGAGAGCATCGACCTGCTCGTGCCGGTCCCTCTGCACTGGACGCGACGTCTTGTGCGGGGCTACAATCAGGCCCACCTGATCGCCAAACGGATTTCTCATCCCACAGCACAAATCAGCACGGATCTGGTCCGCATCCGGCGGACCAGCCCCCAGCCTCGGGCGGGCCCCCCGGCCGCGAGGGCCAGAAACGTCGCCGATGCGTTCGTCGTTCGCCAGGGACACGGGTTCACCGGCAAAACCGTATGTCTCGTGGACGACATCAAGACCACCGGCGCCACGCTGAACGAATGCGCCAAGATCCTCAAGGAAGCCGGAGCGGCCCGAGTCTACGCGCTCGTGCTTGCGGTGGCCGGCCAGAAGGCGGTATAACTCTCAAGGCAGTGTCGAATACTCCGAATGCTTGGGAGGATAGTATGGCCGTGAGAACACCGCTGGCAGTCGCGACGTGGATGGGACTCGTCTTGGCAAGCGTCGTAAACGGCGAGCCGGGGACACCCGACTGGCTGGTCACCTCGGTGAAGACGCCCGCGACCGCGGTTGGCGGCGCCGAGGGGAAAGAACTCACTCTGAGCAACGGACTGATCCGCCGGACCTTGCGGCTGCGACCCAACGCCGCGACGGTCGCCTACGACAATCTCATGACGGGCCAATCTCTCCTGCGCGGCGTCAAACCCGAGGCCTCCATCGAGATCGACGGACACAGATTCGATGTCGGCGGACTGGCCGGCCAGGTCGAGTATGCCTATCTCCGGCCCGAGTGGGTCGATTCATTCACGGCGGATCCCAACGCGTTTGCCTTCGTCGACTGCGAGGTCGGCAAACCCCAGGAGCGGTTCGCCTGGAAGCGAACGCGCCACAGCGACAATCTGCCCTGGCCCCCGCCGGGGGTCTCGGCGAGGTTGCGCTTTAGGCCCCCGCAAGGCCGTCTGCCCGGCGTAACGGTTTGCGTGTGCTATGAAATGTACGAGGGCGTCCCCCTGCTGGCCAAGTGGATCGAGATCCACAACGACGGCGCTGCCGCCGTCCGTCTGAACTCGTTCACCAGCGAGATCCTGGCTGCGGTGGAGTATGAATCCCTGGTGGGCGAGCCCCTTCGGTGGGAATACCCGAACATCCACATCGAAAGCGACTACGCCTTCGGGGGGGATTCCCCCGCCGGGGCCGACAAAGTCACGCATTGGGTCCCGGATCCGCAATACACGACCCAGGTCAACTATCTGTGCAAGACTCCCGTCCTGCTGGAATGCCGCCCCCCGCGGGGTCCCGACGTCCTCATCGAGCCGGGACGCGTCTTCCGGTCGTTCCGGACATTCGAACTGGCCCACGACAGCACGGACCGGGAACGCAGAGGACTGGCCGTGCGGCGGATGTACCGGACTCTCGCCCCCTGGGTCACCGAGAACCCCATCTTGATGCACGTCCGCCACGCGGACCCGGCGTCCGTCCGCCTGGCCGTCGACCAGTGCGCCGAGGTCGGATTCGAGATGATCATCATGACCTTCGGCAGCGGCTTCGACATGGAGAACATCGATCCGAAGTACATGGACCAGGTGAAGGAACTTGTCGACTACGCCCACAGCAAGGGCATCGAGCTGGGCGGCTATTCGCTCCTGGCCAGCCGGCGGATCAACGACGAACAGGACGTGATCAACCCGGCAACCGGCAAGACCGGAGGCGCGATCTTCGGCAATTCGCCCTGCCTGGGCAGCGAATGGGGCCGCGAGTACTTCCGCAGACTGCGGACCTTCGTCGAGCACAC
>JAAYVJ010000192.1 GCA_012517265.1 Planctomycetota bacterium
ACGGCGACGTGATCGTCTTCTGCCCCCACACGACCGCCGCGATCACGATCAACGAGAACGCCGACCCGTCCGTCGTCCACGACATGCTCATGGTCTTCGACCAGGTCATCCCGCGTTCCCACCCCGGCTACCGCCACGACGAAGGCAACTCCGACGCCCACTGCAAGAGCTCGCTCGTCGGATGCAGCGAGCAGATCCTGGTCCACAACGGCCGCCTCACCCTGGGAACATGGCAAGGGATCTACTTCTGCGAGTTCGACGGCCCTCGCAGTCGCAAGGTCATCGTTCAGGTCCGAGGCGAGTGACAGGCGTTCCCGGTCCGCGTCTGACGAGGCACCCTCACGTCGCGAACACGAATCCATCGTGATCCGTATTATCGAGGACTCCTGCAGGGGAACGGCGGATGGAGGGGACACCCGATCGGTCTTGGAGGGAGCGCCTCGGCGCATAAAAATGGCGAGGTGGTGGGACCGGCTGGGGGGGAGACCGGTGTGCCACGCTGCCTCGCCGAGGATCAAAAAGCTGCCACAAGGCAGCATCAAAGCAAGTGGGATACGAAAGAACAATGACTCATGCCGACCTCCCCGGGGGCCCAAAAACCCGCACAGGGAACACTCTCAGGGGTTTTCTCCCACCCCAGCCCACTCCATTGGCGTCGATTGTGATTATACCCCCCCTGTGACGACTATGCAAGACAAAATCAGGGGAATTGTCGCATTTTTCGTGACATCCCCCGCGATGGCGAACACAACCGTCTGACCATAAGTCAAACATTGACAATGTGTTACACCGCCCACCCCTTCCACAACGCCCAACGTGACATTTTTCTCCCAGCCGCCTTCGCCCACGATACGGCCCCCAATTCGACCCCGCGGTCAGGGGTCGTTCAGCTCCAGGTCCATGGTCCGGCCCCCATGAAGAGGCTCGCCGGATTTGCAGCAGGAGAGGCATTAACCTCTTGTGCCAGGCCGCAGATTCCCATAAACTAGGGCGGTCGACTGAGCGTCTGGTCGCAAATGGATTGGCACTATGTTCGCTCACAGCCTCTGGACATGACGAAGATCGAAGAACGAATCAAACGGGTACAAGGAATCATCGCGGAAACCTGCGCCAGGGTGGGCCGGGAGCCGGAAGACATCCGCCTGGTTATCGTGACCAAGTCCGCCGAGTTCGAGCAAATCCAGGAGGTCATCCGCCTGGGCTTCAACCACCTCGGCGAGAACCGCGTTCAGCAGTTGAAAAAGGTCGCCAGTCAGGTCGAGGAGTTCATCGGGCAGTCCCCCGAAAGCGCGGGTCTGCCCAAAGAGATCCACTGGCACATGATCGGCCACCTCCAACGGAACAAGGTCCGGCAGGTCCTGTCGACAATCTCGCTCGTGCATTCGGTAGACACCCTGCGGCTGGCGGAGGAGATCAACAACTCCGCGGCCAAGTTGGGCCTGTGCCCCCGCGTGCTGCTCCAGGTGAACACGTCCAATGAACCCCAGAAGTACGGCGTCCCGGTCGGCGCCGCCACCCACCTGGCCGAGCAGATCGAGACACTGCCCCACCTCAAGCTGATCGGCCTGATGACCATGGCCCCGCTGACGCGCAACAAGGACGTAGTCCGGACGTGTTTCGTGCGGGCCCGGGAACTCCACTGCGAAATGCGGGGCGAGAAGATCGTCGGCAGCCAGTTCACCGAGCTGAGCATGGGCATGAGCTCGGACTACGAGGTCGCGATCGAGGAAGGGGCGACCATCCTTCGCCTGGGCTCTGCTATTTTCGCCGGATAAAGCCTTCCGAAAAACGGGCATTCGACCTGGATTCTTCAAGGAAATCTGTTTCACGATTTCCTTGAAGAATCGATCTATCCAAGTCTCTGGCGTGGACGTACCGTTTTGGAGAGGAGAATCGTGAAACGGATTCTTCTCTCCAAAGTAGGTCGAATGCCCGTTTTTCGGAAGTCCGTCCCGCATTCGAACAAATCCCCCAAAGTGACGCGCGGAATCGGACGACATTACAGGTGCCGAAACCGCGTACAGGGACGTGCGCCGCACCTCCCGACGCCAGAGAGAAAAGGCGGTCATTATGGGGCTCACAACGTCAGAACGCAACACAGCCGCACCACAAGGGTTCATCGACGTGGTCTATCTGTCCGATAAACCGCACATGCCCGCCGAGATCCGACGACTGTTCCGCCACAAGAAGCTCACCTTCCACATGCTGCACATGGACCACTACGGCGACATCCGCGCCCGAATCGACCGCATCGGGACCGTCCTGATCGACGCCGAAGGGCTCGATATCACCAGGGACCAGCGGCTGGGCCGGGTCCTGGAGGCACTGGAACGCGACAACATCGGAATCGTCCTGCTCACCCAGCGGGTCAAGCGGCCCGTCCGGAGCTTCTCCCTGGTCTCCTCGGACTCCAGCTTCTCGATGGCCAACAGCGTCAACGCCATCTCCATGGACGACCTGTGGTCCAGCATCAGCGTCAACCTCGCACAACGCAAACGCCAGAACTCCGGGATTGCCACCAAACCGCCGGGACCGACCAGCCTGGCCGAGCGGCTCTGGGAGAAGCGGCCCGCCGATCCCTCCGAGGCGCACGCGTCCTTCGTGGACAACGTGAAGGAGCAGTTGCGCCTGGCAGGCCTGGTCCAGCGGGACTTCCTCCCGGCCCAGTTGCCCAACAGCGACGACCTCCAGTGGGTCGTCACGTTCCTCCCGGCCGAATGGGTCTCCGGCGACATCTACGACGTGGCCCGAATCGACGAGCAGCACATCGGGTTCTACGTCGCCGACGCGGTCGGACACTCGATGCCGGCCGCCCTGCTGACCATCTTCATCAAGCAGGCGCTCGTAATGCGGCAGACGGTCGACAAGAACTATCGCATCTTCTCGCCCGCCGAGGTGGTCCGGAATCTGAACGTGAAAATGGCCGGGCAGAAGCTCTCCGGCTACCAGTTCGCCACCTGCTGCTACTGCCTCCTGAACGTCAAGACGCGTCAGCTCACCTTCGCCCGGGCGGGCCATCCCTACCCCATCCTCCTGCGACAGGGCCACCCGCCTCAACAGCTTCAGGCCCGCGGCTCGCTGCTGGGGATCTTCGAGAACGCCGAGTTCATTCAGGAGACCGTCCAACTCCAGGCCGGCGACAGGCTCCTGCTGTACTCCGACGGCGCCGAGCACCTGGTCGGACGTCTCCACGACAAGGCCGGGTTCCAGTTCGCCGAGGAGTTCCTCGCCCTCAAGGACCTCTCGATCACCGAGAT
>JAAYVJ010000193.1 GCA_012517265.1 Planctomycetota bacterium
ATCCCTTCCGAGGTCGTCTTCTCCTGTCTCGTCGCACAACCAGCCCCAACCAGCAGCAAACAAACCGCCGCGACCCGCGCCTCCCACGTCATAGCAGCCTCCATGTGATTCACGTTGCCTGACCCGCACGGCAGACTGTCCGAGTCGTGCGGAACCTGTCGGCCGCTATTATACCGGAGATCTCGGGGAAGTCGTGTGTACAGCAGTAGCACGCTGTGATGTCATGGCGACAGATTGCCCCCAGGTCCTCCGCCGTGGCGATCCTGTAAGGATCGTCCGGAGTGCCGGAGCCTTCGAGGGGATGCGGTTGACAGCCATCCGAGAAGACCGCGAGCGTCGGGTAGCCTCCGTCTTTCGGCATTGACCATACGTCCGCCGTGCCGTTGGCACGCTCCTGAACGAAATCCCACCCCGCGTTCAGGAAAACCTCGGCACTCTGCATGTTCAAAGTGCCCAGGCCCGTTCCTCCCTCGCTGCCTGCTATCCCGCTCGTCTGAACATCCCAGAAAGAGCTTGTCGTTCGGCCCATTCTGCCGTCCCCTACGAGGCCGCCCACAGGAATCCAGGACTCCTTGTCAGCGACAGCTTGCCCGGTGGCGTAGCACTGGTTGATGTTCCCCCAGTTCTCTCCGGCGAGCCCCCCGACACCGAGGCTGGCGGTCACGTTGCCCCGTGCATAGGCGTGAGTGAGATGCCCACAGTTGATGCCCGCCAGGCCGCCGAAGTAGTTGACCGCGCACTCCCCAGAGATCTCCACATCGGCATAGCAGGCTTGGACAACGCCCGAGCTGTACCCGGCCAGTCCGCCGACGTACTTGCTGTATTTTCTGCACGAGATATCGCCGATAGCACGAGATCGACAGATCGGCCCCCCGTTGCTTCCCACGAGACCGCCGTAGCGGCCGGTTCCGCCGTACATGCTGTGCATGATCATGTGACACTCGGAGCGGCAATCGGCGATGCTGCCGAGATTGTCTCCGACCAGGCCGCCGACGACGTAGCACATCGCCCCGCCTGTGATCGCGCCGGCGCTCGTGCAATCCGTCATGTGAGCGGAATTCTGCCCGACCAAAAGGCCGAAGTACCCGCCCCGGCTCACCGAGGCGCAATCGATGGTCCCCTCGGCGTCGCAGCGGTCGATGCGTCCCCAGGCCCTTCCGGCCAGAAGACCCAGACAGGAGCACCATTCACCCGATCCGGAGATCTGCCCGGCGACGCGGCAATGGGAGATGCAGCCTCGGCTGAAAGCGACAAGGCCGGCCAGGCAATAGCCCGAGCTGCCGATGCGGACATTCTCCAGGGCCAGATCGCGAATCATAGCCTTCTTGCCCACTCGTCCGAAGAGCCCGAGGAAGTCCCCTTCGTCGCTCTGGATGGTCAGATGCCTGATGGCGTGCCCTCGCCCGTCGAAGCTGCCGGTGAAGACCATGCCCTGGAAGTCGTCGTGTTCTGGATCCGTGTCGGGCGCGATGACGGCCTGCGTGAAGATACATCCCCTCGGGGAATTCGGGTCCATGTCGAGGTCTTCGACCATCGCGAAATGTCTGTCCAGGAGATTCGGGTCCTGACCGATCTGGATCAGTTGCTCACAGGTGGCCACCAGGTAGGGATCGCCGGGGTCGCCCGTTCCCCCCGCAAACTCAGTTCCGAGCGCCAACGTGGAAACCAAGCCGAGAACCGGAACACAGAGAACCAGCAAACCTGGGACGCACCTCATGGTTTTGCCCTCCGCACCTCTCTGTTGAATTCGCACTCATTCCCGTAGCATCGCAAGTCCACGTTTTCCTATTCTATCGGACACATCCTCTCGTTTCTACGGTCTTCCGCCTATCCGAATCATAGGGAAAAAGGGCTCCGGCGTTTGAGTTGCCGGAGCCCCTGGTCTGGTTGCTCTCTTCGCTCACGCGGATTCAGGACCCGCGATGTTTCCACGACCTCACGGAAGCGGGTGGCCGAAACCGATGTCGTCGATGTACAACAGGCCGGCCGGGCCCGGCGTCGGGCTCGTGCGACTGCCCACGCCGATCGTGAGCTTGCGGACGTTGTTCATCTTGACGCCGGCGGCGGTGAACTCGCTCAGCGGAATCCGCCACTCCTGCCAGGTCGACAGGAGCGTCGC
>JAAYVJ010000194.1 GCA_012517265.1 Planctomycetota bacterium
CCCCAAGGGCGAGCTGCGATCGCAGATGATGCCCGCGATCAAGGTCACGCAGACCCTGAAGTCCGCCAGACTCGCGGAGCCCAAGCCCGGCGTCGTCGTCTTCGACTTCGGGCAGAACATGGCCGGCTGGGCCCGGCTCAAGGTCTCGGGGCCCGCGGGCACGGAGATCGTCCTGCGGTACGGCGAGCGATTGAACGCCGACGGCACGCTCGATCAGCAGGAGATCGGCCAGCACATCAAAACTGGCAAACCCCAGACCGACACGTACATCCTCAAGGGCCAGGGAACGGAGATCTGGGAGCCGCGATTCGTCTATCACGGATTCCAGTACGTCCAAGTGACCGGCCTGCCGGGCAAGCCCAGCCTGGATATGCTGGAGGCCCGCGTCGTGCACACCGCCTTCGACAAGGCCGGCTCGTTCGAGTGCTCCAACGACCTGTTCAACCGGATTCAGCGAAACACGCTCTGGTCGTACGTCAGCAACTTCGTCGGGTACCCGACCGACTGCCCGCACCGTGAGAAGAACGGCTGGACCGGCGACGCCCACCTGGCGGCGGAGGCCGGGCTGTACAATTTCGATTCGGCCGCCGCGTACACCAAGTGGATGAACGACCTGTACGACGAGCAGCGAGACAGCGGCGAGCTGCCGGGCATCGTGCCCACCAGCGGCTGGGGCTACGCCTGGGGCAACGGTCCCGCCTGGGACAGCGCCTACCTCCTGATCCCGTGGTATCTCTATCTGTACGACGGAGACACGCGAGTCCTCGCCAACCACTACGAGCGGCACAAACGCTATGTGGACTACCTCACGAGCAAGGCCGACAACGGCATCGTCTCGATCGGCCTGGGCGACTGGGTGCCCGCCAAATCCAAGACGCCGGAGAAGGTGACTTCGACCGGCTATTATTATCGCGACGCGGTGATCGTCTCGAAGGTCGCGGCGATGCTGGGCAAAATCGAGGACGCGCAGAAGTACGGGGAACTGGCCGCCCAGATCCGCGACGCGTTCAATCGGGAGTTCTTCAACAAGGAGACCGGCCTCTACGACGGGGGCACCCAGACCGCCATGAGCTGCGCTCTGACGCACGGGCTCGTCCCGCCGCAAGAACAGGCGCGAGTGCTGAACAATCTCGTCGCGATGATCGAGAAGAACGACGGATTCCTCGACGCCGGCATCCTGGGCACCAAGTACCTGATCGACTGCCTGACCGCGGCCGGCCGGGCGGACGTCGTCTACGGCATGGCGACCAAGACGACCTACCCGAGCTGGGGCCGCTGGCTCGACGAAGGCGCCACCACGCTCTGGGAGCAATGGGACGGCGGCGCCTCCCGCAACCACATCATGTTCGGGCACATCAGCGCCTGGTTCTACCACGTCCTCGGCGGCATCCGGCCCGATCCGGAGGCGGTCGGCTTCAAGCACTTCGTCATCCGGCCGCAGCCGCTGGGCGACGTCACGTGGGCCAGGGCCGAGCACGAATGCCTGTACGGCACGATCCGCAGCAACTGGGAAATCAAGGGCGGCCGGTTCATCCTGAAGATCGCGGTGCCTGTGAACACGACCGCCACCGTGTATGTCCCCTGCGACCGGCAGAAGGCGATCGTCGAAGGCCCGGATTACATTCACGCGGGCGATCACGCGAGATTCGTCCGCGTGGAAGGCGACTGCGTCGTCTTCGAGGCGGAATCGGGGACCTACGAGTTCATCTCGCAACTGCCGGGAAAGTAATCGCGACACGAACGACACGGAGGGCTACTCGTTCGTAGCGTGCTCGTAAGAGCATATCTTCGATGCGAAGGAAGACAACGCCTCACCGCGTCGCTACGAACGGAACGACTCCTCAGCATGGAGCACATCATGAAAGCAACGAGTGCAATGTCGGGGTTCATCGTTCTGCTGACGACATGCGTCGTTCCCCTCGGAGCGGCCCCGAACGACAACTCGGCTCTCGGCATCAACCTGGCCGGGGTGACGTACTGGTCTGCGGAGATCGTGTTCGTCGACCTGTTCAAGCATTCGCAAACGTTCAAGAGCCAGGCCCCGGGCAAAGGGTACGGCCAGGGCGGCCCGCTCGATCTGACCGACGACGGCTGGGTCCGCTCGCTGCGGGGCGACGGCCAGTTCGCCGACTCGATCATCCTGAGCAAGCCCAAGCTCGGCTATCCCACCGGCTGCTACACGTGCCTCTACGACGGCAAAGGCACGGTCGAATTCGGCCACCGCATGAAGGCCGTCGAGAAGACCCCCGGCAAGATCCGGGTCGAAGTGGACAACGATCTGGACCTCCTGACTCTCCGCATTGTCGAGACCGATCCGGCGGACCCCGTTCGGAATATCCGCTTCGTCCTGCCGGGCTTTGAAGACACCTACGAAGACCAGCCTTTCCACCCCGAGTTTCTCAAGCGGTGGGAGAAATTCAGGGTCCTGCGGTTCATGGACCTCCAGCGTACCAACAACTCCAGACAGACCGACTGGTCCGACCGCGCCACGCCGGGGATGCAGACCCAGGGCGACGAGGCCGGCGTCGCGGTCGAGTACCTGATCCGGTTGGCCAATGAACTCCACGCCGACCCATGGTTCTGCATGCCGCACCTGGCGACCGACGACTACGTCCGCCATTTCGCCGAAATGGTCAAGACCGGTCTGAACCCCGATCTGAAGATCCACGTCGAGTACTCCAACGAATGCTGGAACAGCATCTTCGCCCAGGCCCGGTATTGCAGGGAGCAAGGCAAGAAGCTGGGCCTGAGCGACAACGACTACCAGGCCCAACTGCGATACTGCTCCCGCCGGAGCGTCGAGATCTTCCGGATCTGGGAGTCGGTCTTCGGCGGGGCGGGCCGGCTCGTCCGCGTCCTGCCCGCCCAAAGCGCGAATCCCTGGACCAGCACGCAGGTAATGGACTTCGAGGAAGCGTACAAACACGCGGACGTGCTGGCCATCGCCCCCTACTTCGGCAACGCCCTGGGCGATCCGAAGACCCAAAACGAGGTCGTGCAGATGACGGTCGACCAGGTGCTCGACAAATGCGCCCAGTACATTGAGCAGGGCGAAAGGACCATCGCCGAGCAGGCCCGTCTGGCGAAAGAACGCAATCTGCGACTGGTCGCCTACGAGGCCGGTCAGCACCTCGTGGGCTACGGCGGAGCCGAAAACAACAAGGCGTTGGAAGAACTCTTCCACGCAGCCAATCGCCATCCTCGAATGAAAACCCTCTACCAGGACTACCTGACCGGCTGGAAGGAGAACGGCGGGACCCTGGCCGCGATCTTCTCGTCGCTTGGCTCCTGGTCCAAATGGGGTTCGTGGGGCCTGATGGAATACCACGGCCAACCCACGGTGGAGGCTCCCAAGTACCAGGCCGTCATTGAATTCCTCGACCAGAATCTCCGCTGGTGGTGAACAGACAGATCCCGCCCGGGCCCGGAGAATATGGATGCAAATCGAAGGGGGATATTGCGGAGACGAGCCGCCATCGGGTACACTGGGAGTTTTGGGATCGACGAATCCGGACCCGCGGCAGAAGCCGCGTCCCGGCGATCCTTGCCACTGGAGGTGATCTCTGGATGGACGTAACGGCGGATCGATTCCGTGGTCAGAAACCTGGACTGGAGCCGGTGAGAAGCGAATCAGAACTGTTCGAGACGGGACTGCCGTCGAGCCTGGAAGAGGCGGCGCTCCTGATGTACGCGCTGTCGTTCGGGCCGCTGTCCAAGAACGACCTGGCGAGGGCCCTCAAGACGGTCGGGATGGCCATGCGGGACGGCTCGGCGATCACGGTCCAGAAACTGGCGGCATGCGTGCAGCGTCTGAGGGATCGCGGGCAGATCGAAGCTGTGGGGTCGGACGCGCCGGCCTGCAGACCGGACGTTCGCCTGGCGGCGATCGAAGCGGCCCGTAAGAAAGGCTGGCTTCGCACTTTTGCCGCCGCGCTGCAGCGGTCGCTGCCTGGGCAGATCGCCCAGGAGGCCTGGGAGTACAAGTGGGGACGCCGACGCTTCGTTTCGTTCTTCCATGCCTGCCGGGACGTCTTCCTCGCCTTGGAGATGGATGACCAGGACGAACTGAAGCGACTGGCAGGCCTGTGCAGCCAGGACGAGGGGATCGGCTCGATCGTCACCGTGCTGGTGGTCGTCTGCATGGAGCCGTTCCAGCCCGCCTATCTGGAACGACTGCCCCCTCAGTATCGCGATCTGCTCCTATCCGACGGTCTGCACCAGGAAGTCCTGTGCCTGAACCTGAACCATCCTGTGTTCGCATACGCGAGGGACTGGCTCTCGCAGAACCACCAGCAACTGGACAGGTCCCTCCTGGAACGATGCGTCGTCCACCTCGTCGAGCGGGACCTGCTTGCCGGCGACCTCGCCACGGCCGGCGCGACACTGGACGCCTTCCCTGACCTGGACACCTGGATCATCCGCGGCATGTTCGAACTGCTCTCGGGCCGGAAAGAAGAGGCCCGGCACGCCTACGACCAGGCCCTCCGGCGGGCGGGCAAGGGTAAGACGGCTCAGATCGACTATCTTCGCTGCTTCCCGGCCTTCCTGCATGCCCTGATGCTGGTCCAGTCCGACCAGTCCCTGGACCGCCAGCAGGTGCGGACCTGGCTCGCACTGCTGGATAGCAGCAGGACGTACACGGGCTACCGCGACACGTACTCCTTTCTCGCAGGGCTGCTCGCCTGGCACGATGGCTATGACGTTACGACCGACCCGACCCTGAAGATGCGGAGCTTCTACCACACCAACATCCCGCCGCTCATCCGGGCCAGCAGCTACGTGATGAAGTTGCTCTACTGGTTCTATACCTCCCAGAGCAAAGCCCTCAAACACCAAAAGCATACGCTGATTCCGGAGATCGAGAGCTTTCTGCAGGGATGCGAAGCAGGCGGCGTGCACTGGGTGGTGATGCAAATCTCGCGTCTGCTCGCCCGACTCGGCGAAGCCTCGCCGGCGCGGAGCGACAAGGCCGAGGCATTCTTCCGGGACACCCCGGCCAGGGACCTGTCCGAACTGTGGCCCATCAAGGAGATTTGGGAGAGCCGGATCACGGCCCTGGAACAGCTCATCCAAAGCGCGGAGAATGCGGGAATCCGGCCCACCGATTGCTCCCGGCGTCTCGGATGGAAGTTGCGGGAATGGAAGCACGACGGCATCGACGTCATCCCGGTGGAACAGAAACGGACCAAGACCGGCGGCTGGACGAAAGGCCGGGAGATCGCGGTCTATCGGTTGGCCGAACTGGATCCGCAGGAGACGGACTACCTGACCGATCAGGACAAGGCCGCCCTGGCCGGAATCATCATGCGGCGAGACTACTACGACACCGTCTATCGGATGGATCCCGGCCCTACGCTGCGGGCCCTGGCCGGACACCCCAATGTCTTTTGGGAGGACCGTCCGAACATCCCGGTCGAGATCGTGCAGGGCACCCCGGAGGTTCAGATCGCGCCTCAGGGAGGCCGACTGTGCATCCGCATGGTCCCCTATCCGGAGGGACGCATCGGCACCGAGACCGCCAGTTGCATCACGAAGGAATCGCCCACCCGGTTGCGAGTCGTGGTCTTCGAGCCCAAGCACCTGCGAATGGCCGAGATCCTCAGCCCGGACGGCGTGTCGATCCCGAAAGAGCAGGCCGAAGCCGCCCTCAACCGCCTGCACGGGCTCTCCAAGCATGTGGCGATCCAGTCCAACATCGCGATCGTGGCCGAGGACGCCGAGATCGTCGAGCCGGACTGCCGGCCCCGCCTGCGATTGCAGCGTCTGAACCAGGGTCTGCGGGCCGAGATGGTCGTCACGCCGCTGGGCGGTCAGTCGCAGCGGGCCTTCGCGCCGGGCATCGGCAACCCGCACCTCGTCGAGTTCATCGGCGGCAAGACGCTCCAGACCCGCCGGGCTCTCCAGGACGAAACCGACCGGGCCGCCGCCGCCCTGGAGGCGATCGAACTGGACGATGAGAACCGCGACTACATCTGGACACTGGAAGATCCCGAGATGGCTCTGGGTCTGCTGGAACGGCTGCAAGCGGTGAACGAGGAGACCTTGCTGGTGGAATGGCCCAAGGGCGACCCGATCACCGTGCGGTCGCTCTCGCCGCAGCAGTTCCATCTCTCGATCCACTCGGCCCAGGACTGGTTCGAGGTCCAGGGCGAGGTTCGTGTAGACGAGAATCTCATGATCCAGATGCGGACTCTCCTGGACGAGATCGAGAACGGGGACAAGCAGTTCATCGCGATCGGGAAGGACCAGTACGTCGCCCTGACCCGACAACTGCGGAAGCAGCTTCAATGGCTCGCCACCGGCGGCCAATTCGCCGGCAAGGGCAACAACCTCCGACTCCATCCACTGGCGGCCGTCGGACTGGAACAATGGAAGAACGAGATCGGCGAATTCCAGACCGATGCGAAATTCGACGCCCACATCGACCGGCTTCGAGCGGTCGAATCGTACAAGCCGGCGGTCCCCTCCACGCTCCAGGCGACCCTGCGCCCCTACCAGACGGACGGCTTCACCTGGCTGGCGCGCCTCGCCGAATGGGGCGTCGGCGCCTGCCTGGCCGACGACATGGGCCTGGGCAAGACGATCGAGGCGCTGGCCTTGATCCTGCACCGCGCCTCTCAGGGCCCGACGCTGGTCGCGGCGCCCACCAGCGTCTGCGCCAACTGGGTCTTCGAAGCTCAGCGGTTCGCCCCGACGCTGCGCCCGATCCGTTTCGGCATCGGCGACCTGGGCCGGCGAGAGGACGTTCTCAAGGCCCTGGGCCCCTTCGACCTGTTGATCTGCTCGTACACGCTGCTCCAGCAGGAAGCCGAGACGATCAAAGACGTGAACTTCGCGACGATCGTCCTGGACGAAGCCCAGGCGATCAAGAACGCCGCGACGAAACGGTCTTCGGCCGCGATGAACTTGAACGGCGGCTTTCGCATGATCTGCACCGGCACGCCCATTGAAAACCGGCTCTCGGAACTCTGGAATCTGTTCCGCTTCATCAACCCGGGACTCCTGGGTTCGGAGGAGCGGTTCCGCGAGCGGTTCGTCCGGCCCATCGAAGGCGGCCGGGACGCGCTGGCCAGCCACGTCCTCAAGGCGATCGTCCAGCCGTTCATCCTGAGGCGGACCAAGTCGCAGGTGCTGGAGGACCTGCCGCCGCGGACCGAAGTGATGCGGCTGGTCGAGCTGAGCCCCGAGGAACAGGCGTTGCACGAATCGCTCCGCCGGCGGGCTCTGGAGCGGCTCGAAGGCACGCGAGGCATGGACCGCGGCCAGGCTCACATCCAGGTTCTGGCCGAGCTGATGAAGCTCCGCCGCTGCTGCTGCAATCCCCGCCTCGTGATGCCCAACTGCGGCCTGGTCGGCTCCAAGCTCGAAGCCTTCGCCGAGCTGGTGGACGAACTGATCGACAACCAGCACAAGGCCCTGGTCTTCTCGCAGTTCGTCGACCACCTGACGCTGCTCCGCGAGCACCTGGACGCCAAGGGCATTCGCTATCAATACCTCGACGGCCAGACCCCGGCCAAGACCCGCCAGCGGCGGATCGACGCCTTCCAGAACGGCGAAGGCGACCTGTTCCTCATCTCGCTCAAGGCCGGCGGCCTGGGCCTGAACCTGACCGCCGCGGACTACGTGATCCACATGGACCCCTGGTGGAACCCGGCGGTCGAGGACCAGGCCTCCGACCGAGCCCACCGCATCGGCCAGACCCGGCCCGTCACGGTCTACCGCCTGGTCGCCGCGAACACGATCGAGGAGAAAATCGTCCAGCTCCACCACGCCAAACGCGATCTGGCGGACTCGCTCCTGGAAGGCACGGACACCGCCCATACCCTCACGGCCGACGAACTGATCGATCTGCTGCGGAACCGGTAAGCAGCACAGGCCTGTCATCCGTGCTTACGGAACCGATCTTGCCATGATCAGAAGACAACCGTGGCA
>JAAYVJ010000195.1 GCA_012517265.1 Planctomycetota bacterium
ATATGGAAGAGACGGATGATGGAAGCCGGGCTTTCTGAAATCAACAATCACAAATCGAACATCGCACATTTCCACTGCGGCGGCAGGTTGCGAAGTCCGGAGCAGATGAAGGTGGCTGTTCTCTGCGGCGGCGTGGGACGCGAACGTGAGGTGAGCCTGGAGAGCGGCCGATGCGTCGCCGAGGCCCTCCGCCAGGGCGGCCTGGACGTCGTGACGTCCGACATTCGCCCCGACGACATGCGGATTCTGGACCGCAAGGACATTGACGTGTTCTTCCTGGCCCTGCACGGGGAGTTCGGCGAGGACGGGCGGCTTCAGCGGATCTGCGAGGACCGCGGCCTGGTCTACACCGGGTGCGGGCCCGAGGCCAGCCGGTTGGCGTTCGACAAGATCGCCAGCAAGAAGCTCTTCGTGGCCGCGGGTGTTCCGGTCCCGCCGGTGGTGGAGTTCGCTCCCGGCGAAGACCCGGTCGTATTGGACGGACGTCTCAAGGAGCTTGGCGAGCGGTTCGTAGTCAAGCCCATCCGCCAGGGCAGCAGCGTCGGCGTCCACATCGTCAAGAGTCATTCCGACGCGGTTGCCGCCGCCTGCAAGGTTCGCGACGAGTTCGGCGACTGCATGATCGAATCGTTTGTCGCCGGACGCGAGGTCACGGTCGGCGTTCTCGATCGCCAGCCTCTGCCCATCATCGAGATTCGCAGCAAGACCGGGTTCTACGACTACCACGCCAAGTACATCGACGATCGGACGGAGTACCTGTTCGACACGATCGAGGAGGAACGGGTCCGGACCCGGCTTGCGGAACTGGCGATGGCCTGTTTCGACGCCCTGGGTTGCCGGGACTTCTCGCGGGTGGATTTCATCGTCGGCGGGGACGGGACGCCGTACGCTCTGGAGGTCAACACGATCCCCGGTTTTACCACGCATTCCCTGCTGCCCAAGGCGGCGGCGAAGATCGGCATTCCGATGAGCGAACTGTGCGTTCGGATCGTCCGAACGGCGGCGATGGAACGCAAAGGCACGAGGCCGGCGGGACAGGAGGGACCGTATTGACATTGACCCCATTGACGATGGGGTCAACCGGGTCAGTCCGGTCAACCATCACCAATCATAAATGACGAAGGGCTTTTTCGTGGCCAGGAAGGCGCAGAGATTCAGTCTGAAGGAGCGGATCAGCTCCTGGAAGAACAACCGGCGAGCCCGGGACAAGAGGATTCAGGCGATCCGGAACTGGAACTGGGTCGCTATCGCCAAGGTCGTGGCGGTCATTTGTTTCCTCGCGGCCTCCGGCGCGTTCCTGCGGTACGCGGAAGGCTATGTCAAGACGGCCGCTCCGATGGAAGAGGGCGGCCTGAAGCTCGTCAATGTCCCGGATTGGGCGAAGTCGGATCTGAGGAACCGCGTGGCTGCGTTCGCAGGCGGGATTCGGTTCCCGCTGACGGACAAGACGGCCTCCTTCGTCGCCGGCAATCTCGCGTCCATGTCCTGGCTGACCGACGTCAAGGTCCATGTGACGCACGATTCCGTGCTGGTCGCCGCCCGATGGCGCAAGCCCATCATCATGATCGACATCAAGGAGACCGCCTCGAAGATCTACGTCGACGAGGACCTTGTGGTGATGGACTACATGCCGATGCCGCACCTGCCGATTGTGGAGGCCAAGGGAGTGTCGCTGAACATCGTCCCGCTGCTGGGGCAGACGTTCGACGAAGGGGATGTCCGTGCGGCGGTCGATCTGGCCATGGTGTTGAATCAGGCGGATGCCATGTATGCGCCGAAGACCCCCTTGCTGGAGCAGATCGCGAGCATCGATGTCGTGAACTACAAGGGACGCAAGAACGCCCAAAGAGAGCACATTGTTCTGAACACCAAGGGGCGATCCCAGATCATCTGGGGGGCCGAGGTCGGCGAGTACGCCAAGTCCGTCGAGGCCAGCGATCAGGAGAAGATCGCCGCGCTGTACGGCTACTACAAGGAGGTCGGGTCGTTCGCCGACGCCAAGTACATCGACGTCCGCCCGCCGCAGAAAGGGATTCACCTGCCGATCGAGCGCAAACGCTAGCCCGGATGGTTTCTCCCTTGGAGCGGCGACTTGACGACGGTTTGCTCGTCGGGAAAGGCGGCGCATCCGTCGCTTTCAACCGAGCTCGAACGTATTCATCGCGGCCGGAAGATCCAGATACCGGTAGGG
>JAAYVJ010000196.1 GCA_012517265.1 Planctomycetota bacterium
CCCCGTCGATAGGCGCGGACAGGGCCGTGGAATGCCTTGCGGCCTGACGACCGGAAGGCGTACGGCCAGGAGCAGACGAATGCGACGGATTCTGGTGACCGGGGGGGCGGGGTTTCTCGGCTCACACCTGTGCGAAAGACTCCTGCAGGAGGGGCATGAGGTTCTCTGCGTTGACAACTACCTGACGGGCACCCGGAGCAACTTGGCGCACCTGCTGGGCAATCCCCACTTCGATGTCCTGCGCCACGACATCACCTTCCCCCTCTACGTGGAGGTGGACGAGATCTACAACCTGGCCTGTCCCGCGTCGCCCGTCCACTACCAGCTCGACCCGGTGCAGACCACCAAGACCAGTGTGCACGGCGCGATCAATGTGCTCGGTCTGGCCAAACGGCTCAAGGCCAAGATCTTCCAGGCCTCCACCAGCGAGGTCTACGGCGATCCGCAGCAGCATCCCCAGTCGGAGAGCTATTGGGGGCATGTTAACCCCATCGGCGTGCGGTCCTGCTACGACGAGGGCAAACGGTGCGCCGAAACCCTGTTTTTCGACTACCACCGGCAGCATCGGTTGCGGATCAAGGTGGCCAGGATCTTCAACACCTACGGCCCGCGGATGCTGCCCAACGACGGCCGGGTCGTGTCCAATTTCATCGTCCAGGCGCTGCGGAACGAGCCCATCACGGTTTATGGGGAAGGAACGCAGACTCGCTGCTTCTGCTACGTGGACGACCAGATCGACGCGTGGATTCGTCTGATGGATTCGCCGGACGAATTCGTCGGCCCGGTGAATCTGGGCAATCCGCATCAGATCACCATTCTCGAACTGGCGGAAACGATCCTCGAAATGACGGGGTCCCGCTGCCCGCTCGTCCGCAAGCCGTTGCCCTTCGACGACCCTCAACGACGGTGCCCGGACATCTCCCTGGCGAAGAAGGAGTTGGCCTGGGAGCCTCGCGTCTCTCTGCGGGAAGGACTGGCCAGGACCATCGAGTACTTTGAATCGGTGCTTCGGCGAGGGACGCTCCCCATCCTGTCGATTCCGTCGGCCTCACAAAGGCCGGTCGACAGAGCCGTTCCGGAAGAGAGAACCTGACCGGGGTTCCCCGCGTTCGCCCGATTCGTTGGATCGACGCAGGCTGAGACTACGGGGTCTGGGCGGTCTGCTCCACGCGTGTCGACGCGGCGGCCGGCGCATGGGGCCGCTTCTTCCGGCTCTTCCTGGCCATTCTGCTGCGGATCATGGCAGGCAACACCAACGGCAGTCTGATGAGGGAACCGGCGACGTCCCATCCCGTGACCAGTCCGATCCGCCTGGCCTTGGCGGCGATTCGAAGAAGCTGCCGCACGTTGTAGAAGTCGGCGCGGATGCGATTTCGAATGCGTTTGAGTTCCTTCGGGCCGTACTTGTCCGAATACACGTGGCCGCCGATCCGGGTGTAGTAGTAGCCCGGCGTGGCCTCCACGATCTCCTTGAACGGCGAGAACTTCTCGACCCTGAGCTTCTGGAAGCTGATGGAGTCCAGCCCGATCTCCCGGGCGAATTTCGGGATGTAGAGCATCTCCTCTTCGGTCTCGCCGATGTTGCCGTAGATGAAGTACCCGTGGAGGTAGAAGTCGTACTGGGTCAGGATGGCCAACGACTCGCGGATCTCCTTCTGCGTGATGCCCTTCTGGAAATTCGTGAGGATTCGGTCGTGGGGCGACTCGACGCCGAGCAGGAACACCTTGAATCCCGCCTGCTGGAGCTTGTCCAGGAGCGGGCGGCGTCTGGCGATGTCGATTCTGGCCTGGACGACGAATTTCTTCTTGATCCCGTTGGCGATGATCAGGTCGCACAGTTGCTCGGCGCGCTTGGGGTTCGTGAACAGATTGTCGTCGCTGAACAGCACCACGTCGGCAGTCACGGTCTGGAGTTCCTCGATGACCGACTCGATGGGACGCTCGGTGTACTCGCGTTTCTGGCCGAGCGGATTGAGACTGAACGTGCAGAACTTGCACTTGAAGGGGCATCCCCGGGTCGTCAGGACGGTGTCGAACGTATGGCGACTGAGGCGGACTCCGTGCTGGGACCAATAGTAATCATGTGCTCGCAGGGAACGGTCGGGGAACGCGATGTGGGTCAGGTCCGGCAGTTCGTGGTTCTCGTTGTGCACCACGCTCCCGTTGAGGCGATAGGAAAGCCCTCGGATCTCGGCGTGGGGAACCCCCTTGGCGATCTGCTGGATGATCTCTTCACCTTCGCCCCGGACGATCATGTCGATGTTCGGACAGCGGCCGAAGAGGTACTCGACCTCTTCCGTCGCTTTGCGGCCGCCGACGACCGTGGTGATCTCCGCAGGCAATTGGGAAATGAAATCGCAGAGCCCCTCGAATCGGGCGTCCCACTGGATCCCGATGCACAACAGATCGATCTGCTCTCGGATGAAACGGCTCAAGACCTGTGGATTCTGGTATTTCTTCGTGTAACGCAGATCCAGAAAAGTGATCTTGTCCACGAGTCCCTTGAGACTGGCGGCGATGTATTCCAGGCCCGTGGGGGGAAACACCCCCATCGCGGCCGTCGAGTCGCCGAAGCAGGGATTCAACATTAGCGCATGGCGATATCGTGTCATTATCGCAGTGTAGGGACCACGCCCCGCCTTCGCAAGATAATAATTCAGCATCCCCGAAATCGCGGGTCGCCGGTGCGTATCCCCACGGAAGACACCGAGGGAGGCCGTTGACTGGGTGCGTCGCTGTGGTACAATTCGCTCGATGCGGCAACAGAAGGCAGATTTGATGGGCCCGAAATGACCTTGCAAGATCATGCTGTTGAAACGAAGTGCACCGCCTGCGGAAGCGCCGGCGGGGTGGAATTGATCCGGCTCAAGGATGGGGCCTATCGGCAGTGCTCCGCCTGCGAGTTGATCTTCGCCTCGCCGATGCCGGAGGACCTGGAGCAGATCAACGAGGACGCGTTCACCGAGCGGCTGGACCGGTACGCGGCCAAGATCCACGGCCATCGCTGGCGCAACTGGTGGAAACTGCTGAGGTTCTCCCGATACCGAAAGACGGGCAACCTTCTGGAGATCGGGTGCAACGCGGGCGCGACGCTGGACGTCGCTCGCCGGATGGGGTGGAATGCCCGGGGAGTGGAACTGTGCGCCTCGGCCGGCGCCTTTGCGAGAACCCAATTGGGTCTGGATGTCTTCACCGGGACCGTCGAGGCGGCGCGGTTTCCGGACGATTACTTCGACGTGGTCTTCACGAATGCCGTCATGGAGCATCTTCGCGATCCCCTGTCGGTTCTGCGCGAGTGCCGGCGGATACTCCGGCCCGGCGGCGTGTTTTACGCCGATACGGTGAACTGGGACAGCTACACCCGCCGGCTCCTGGGCGGGCACTGGAAGTATCTCTCCCCGCTGGGGCATGTGCATCTCTACACGCCCCGCAACGTGATGTCGCTGTGCGAACGGGCCGGCCTGGAGCACGTGAGGACCTGGACTTCCGGCGTGCGGTCCACGGCACCCTCGACGGCGGGGTTCCGCAGTCCCTGGTATTGGCGTCTGATCAAAGGGCCGCTGTCGTTCATGGCCCACTGGACCGACAAGGGCGACCACATCCAATTCCTGGCCAGAAAGCCGATGGTTTGAGTCCACGGATGCGACTACTTGTGGTGACGAACAATCCCCAGGGCGCGAGCTTCAAACAACGGGTCCACGTCTATCTGGACATCCTCCGGGGACTCGGCGTCGAATGCGAGGTCGTTCAGTTGCCCCGCGGCATCGCCGGCCGAACGCGGCTGTTCCGGCGAGCCGGACAATACGACGGGGTGTTTCTCCACAAGAAGAAACTGGGTCTTCTGGATGCGCTGTGTTTGCGGCGGCACGCCCGAAAGGTGATATACAACTACGACGACGCCGTCATGTACGATGAGAAGTCCCCGACCAAGCCCGGCTGGCGGCGAAGCATCGCCTTCGCCAGGACGGTCAGGCTGGCGGACATGGTGCTCGTCGGGAGCGAGTATCTCGCGGATTTCGCGCGGCCCCACAACGCCAATGTGCAGGTGCTGCCCATCGGGTTGCAGACGCAGGAGTACCACTCCAGGGAACCGACGGACGATGACGGCAAGGTCCGGCTCGTCTGGATCGGGAGCCGGAGCACCTTGACCTACTTGAGACAGATCACGGACGTGCTCGAGGAGATCGGGCGCAGGCACAAACAAGCCGTGCTGCGGATCATCTGCGACGAGTTCTTCAAGTTGAAGAACCTGCCTGTGGAAGAACGACGGTGGTCTGCGCAGACCCGCGCCGACGATCTGGCGACCAGCGACATCGGTCTGGCGCCGCTGCCGGACGATCCATTCACACGGGGCAAGTGCAGTTTCAAGGTCCTGGAGTACTCGGCGTCGGGGCTGCCGGTCGTGGCGTCGCCCATCGGGACCAACGCGCAGTACGTGCGGGAGGGCGTCACCGGGTTTCTCTGCGTCCAGGCCGGCCAGTGGGTCGAGAGAATCAGCCGGCTGATCGAGGATTCATCTCTTCGGCACGCGATGGGCCGAGCGGGCGTGGAGCGAGCCGAGGAGTTCGACGTCCACGTGATCGGGCGCCGACTGGCGAAACTGATCGGCGGTTGCCTGGAAGGGCGGTCGGGCTCTGTTGCGGTGTCCGAGTGAACCCTTGTCATTTTCAGGGTGGGTATCGGGATGGGATGGAAGAAGAGACTGGTTCGCGGATACAGGAAGTTCGTTCTCGGCCGGTTCGTTCGCACGGTCGCCGCGGGGGGGCTGAGGCCCTTTCTCGTGGACGGGGAGGGCGTGTGGTTTCCCACGAAGCACGGGTTCTCGGTCCTGTGCAACTTCCAGGATCGGATTCTCGAACTGGATGTGAATCCCGTGTGGGAGGCCATGGAAACGGCGTTCGTCCTGGCCAACGTTCACCCGGGCGATGTCTTCATCGACGTGGGGGCCAACATCGGGTACTTCTCGATGCTGGCCGCGCAGCGTCAGCCTTCGCTGGTGCTGGCGGTCGAGCCGGTGGGAAGGACTTTCAATGTGCTCTCCTGCAACGTCCGTCATAACGGCCTCGATGCCGTGATCCACCCTGTGAACGTGGCGCTGGGCAGCCGGGCCAGCACCGTGCGGCTGGTCAGCACGCGCGGTCCGAAGAATCACGTGGAGTACGCGGTGGGCGGCAACGACCAGGGGGCAGAGAAGGTCGATGCGAAGCTGACCACTCTCGATTCCCTGCTCAAAGAGCCTGGCTCTCCTGCGAAGGTGGATTTCATCAAAGTGGACATCGAGGGGTATGAGTACGAGTTCCTCCAAGGGGCTCGCGAGACGATCGGGCGGTTCAAACCCATGATGCTGATGGAGGTGGAGCAGCACCGGCTGGAGAAATTCGGCGTGCGAGCCTCGGACGTATTCGAGTTTCTGGCCAAACTGGGCTATCGCTACCTGTGCGTCCGAGACGATGCGGTTGTGCCCGCCGGCGTTCTGGAAGAGGATTTGACAAGGGGCCGGGATTTTGTTTTCTATACCGCGGCGCACAAGCCTGTCTACTAGTGCAGGCCGCGGCGCCTGACCCATTCTGCGGGACCGCCCGCGAGGAGTCTCTGTGTCGAATCGATTGAGTTCCTTCTTGAAGAAGAAGCTGTTCGGGGGCCGACGGAATCTCGTTTCGCTGGACGAACCCTATGCGGTCATGGCCAGACTGCTCAAGCGGTCCACCGTGACCGGCATTCTCGACGCCGGCGCCAGCAACGGGCACATCTCCGAGAGGCTCCTGGGCTGGTTCCCCCGGGCCACGGCCTATGCCTTCGAGCCCAATCCCCTGTACGCACAGACGCTCCAGGACCTCAATCGCCGCGACCCGAGGATTCGCCCGCAATTCGTCGCGATCTCGGATCGGGTCGGCCGCGAGCAACTGCATTTCACCGAGTCGCCCGGAGCGACCTCTCTGCTCAAGCCCGCCGACCGCATCCAGGACGTGGCGCCCACCGGGGGCGCTGTCAAGGAGACCGGCGAGGTGGACGTGGTCACCATCGACGAGTGGGCGGCCCGCAACGGCGGTCCGTCGATCGAGTTGATGAAATTCGACATCCAGGGCGCCGAACTCAAGGCCCTCCGCGGCGCCGAGAAAGTGCTTCGCGGCTCGACGCTCCTGGTGTACGCGGAGGTCTGGTTCAACGCCGTGTACGAAGGCTCGCCCCTGTACGGCGAGATCGACGCGTTCCTCCGTACCCAGGGTTTCTCGTTGTACGACATTTACAAGCCCAAGTACGATCCTCACGGCCTGCTCGTCTATGCCGATGCGATCTTCCTGAACTTGGCGAAAGTGCCCCTGCAACGCAGGTGTCATTGAGGGATGTCGCGAAGGAATCTGGCCAGATCCCTCTTGTAGGATTGCCGCTGCAGCCAGGCGATCCTGTGGACCCTCATGCCGTCCAGGTCGGTGAACACGATCCGGTCTCCGTCGCAGAGCACGTTGGTGTGTTTGAGGTCGCCGTGGGTGATGCCGTGGGCCGCCATCCGGTCCAGCGTACGCATGACCGCATCGTTCAACCGGCGCTTCTGTTCGTCGGACACGCCCGGGTTTCGCAGGACTCCATGCAATTCTTGTCCTCGAATGAACTCCGCGATGAAGTAGGATCGGTATACGAGCGGTCCTTTGTATTCGTCGATATATGCGAGCGGCCTGGGCGTCGGGATCTCCAGGAGAAAGAGCCGGTTGGCGTTCAGCCAGTTCCGTCGGGCTCGCGAGCCCTTGAAGGTATGACGCAGCGAATGAAGGAGCCCCTTGTGATTGTATCGCTTGACGACGACCTCGATGCCGCCCAGCGTGATTTGCGAAACGAAGGAGGTCCCCCCGTCCTTGAAGACCCGGCCTCGCATCATGGCTTCGTCGAGTCGGGCGGTGAGGTCGTCCAGGCTCGCCGCCTCGGACAATTTCCGGTCGGCGACGCCTCGCCACGGTCCAAAGCGAATCGCCTGATGCCGACGGTTCGTGCGGAGGAACTTGCGGAGTCCTCGCTCCAGACCCTGATTTCGGCTTCGCCGGTGGTCGGCCCGAAGTTGTTCAAGGTCCTGACTGCCGACGGCCCAGGATCTGGCGTCGGCGTACGCCCGAAACACCGCTTCGATCGCCGAGTCGGCGTCCTGAGGCATCAGACTCAGCAGTTGCGCGACCTGCCCGATCGATCGCAAACGGTCGATCGGGCCGCCATGAAACCGCATGACGGCCGGATCGAGCGTGAAGACCTCCCGACCGCGGATCATGAAATTCCCCAGGTGTAGATCCCGCTGGATAATGCCGCGATCGTGTTGACGGGCCAATTCCCTGGCGACCAGGCACAACGTTTCCACTCTTCTTTCGGCTGCGTCGATCGTCTGCCACAGGTTCCCGACGGTGACTGCGTCGTCGAGCCACGCGGTTGCGACCACCCAACCTTTGGGGCTGCGTCCGACGAACAGGGGCTCGGGGGAGTTGACCTGCCGGCTCTTCAACTGCTCGAGCCCTCGCCATTCGCGCATCGCGTGGTAGCGGGCCTTGCCGAACTTGGAGAACACTTTCAGCACGATCCGGCGACCCTCCCAGGCCGCGTCGTAGACCATGCGGCTTCTCTCCATTGCCCGCAGCACACGCCGACAGCGGACCTCCTCGCGCCGGCGCACCGGCGAAAGGGTCTCGATCGCGAGCGTGAAAGGGAGCTCATTCATGTTGTGCCGCCTGTTCAAGGACGCTCCAGCGAG
>JAAYVJ010000197.1 GCA_012517265.1 Planctomycetota bacterium
CTTGATCGATGAACTGATCGATCGCCTCTCTGATGACCTCGCTCTGCTTCTTACCGAGAGTCTTTGCGATGCCGGCCAACTCGTCGCGCTGATGCTCCGTCAAATAGACTTGCGTTCGTACCATGCGACACCTCATGCACCATATACACCAACATTATACATCATCCTGGCCCCCTGTCAAAACCATGAACCACGTTCCGATCTGATCCGATTGCCGACAGCAGAACTGGGGCGAACCTTGACCGGATGGGACTTCTCGGTTAACACTTCCGGTCATGCCGTTCGACCACGACCAGTTCAAGGCGATCATTTCAGGCCGACGCACGGACGCACGCGCTCACATCGCGAGAATTCTGCTGCGTGGCAGTTCTCTTGGCTATGAGCTGATCGTGCGTGTCCGCAATGGTCTGTACGATCGTCGCGTGCTGCGGGCGCATCAGGCCGGCGTTCCCGTCATCTGCATCGGGAATCTCACGACCGGCGGGACCGGCAAGACGCCGCTCGTGGTCTGGCTCTGTCGTCACGTCAAAGAGAAACAACTCCGCTGCGCGATCCTGACCCGAGGCTATAGAACGCGGAAAGGCGAACTGTCCGACGAACCCGCCCTGCTGGCAGCTCAATGTCCGGACGTGCCGGTCGTCGTCAATCCGGACCGGGTGGCCGGGGCCGCCGAGGCAATCAACCACCATGGAGCCCAGGTACTCGTCATGGACGACGGATTCCAGCACCGCCGACTGGCCAGGGACCTGGACATCATCGCCATCGACGCGACAAACCCCTTCGGCTACGGCCGGGTCCTACCCGCCGGCCTGTTGCGAGAGCCCATCACAGGCCTGGAGCGAGCCCACGCCGCGGTTCTGACCCGTTGCGACCAGGTCTCCGACGCCACCTTGGCCGAGATCGAAGATAGAATCCGCGAGGTCAATCGCAATCTGGTTGTTGTCAGGTCGAATCATTCACCAGTTGCGATTCGCACCGCCTCCGAGACGGAAATCCCGCTTGACCAGATGCAGGGTGAGCGGGTCTTTGCCTTCTGCGGCATCGGCAATCCGCAAGCCTTTTTTCGGACGCTCGCGAACCTGGGGGCCGACATCGTGGGGACCGGCGTCTTCGACGATCACTATCGATACACGACCCAGGACATGCAGACGATCAGAGAACAGGCTCGAAGTCGAAAGGCCGACCTGGCGCTGACCACGCAGAAGGACTGGACCAAGATCACCCAAACCGAGATCCCTGGACCTCCTCCCCTCCTGGCCTACCTGGCCATCGACCTGAAGATCACGGCCGGCGGGGAATCGCTCACAGCCTTGATCGACCGCGTGCTGGGCGGTAGAATACCTCGTCCAGAGTGAGTGTTCGCGTTCTGCAAGACAGAGAGTCATGCCCGAGCCCCGACGGCACGATAGACGTAACTCCCTCTTTTGTGGGACGCCACGTGTACAGGTTGGATGGAAGGACCAGGTGGCCCATTATGTATGAACGACTGCTCAAGACGATTGGAAACCTCGGCGCGCCGAAGATCCTGGTCGTCGGCGACTTCATGCTCGACGTCTACATCTTCGGCGATGCGGTGCGCATCAGTCCGGAGGCCCCTGTTCCGGTTCTGAAGGTCACCGAGACCGAGTCGCGGTGCGGCGGCGCGGCCTCCGTCTCGGCCGACATCGTGGCGCTGGGGGCCGTCCCCCTGTGCGTCGGGGTCGTCGGGCAGGACGCCAACGGAGATCTGCTCAAAAAGCAGTTGACCGCCATCGGGGCCGACCTCTGTGGCCTGGTCGACGCGCCCGAACGTCCCACCACGACCAAACAGAGGCTCATCGGCCTAGCCCAGCGGAGGCACCGCCAGCAGCTCATGCGGATCGACCAGGAGTGCACCGATCCGCTGCCGGAGGCGATCTGCCAGGAGGTCCTTCAGAAGTACCGCGAAGCCCTCGACCAGGCGGACATCGTCTGCCTCCAGGACTACGACAAAGGCCTGCTCTCCCCGACGGTGTGCAAGGAGATGATTCGCCTGGCCCGGGAGGCCGGACTGCGGATCCTCATCGATCCGGTCCATAGCCAGGATTACAGCAAGTACGCCGGTGCAACCCTGCTGACCCCCAACCGGTGCGACGCCTCCACGGCCGTCGGATTCGAGGTCTGCACGCCGAACGACGCGGCCAAGGCCGCCCAGCAACTGGCCGAATCGCTCTCCCTCGACGCCGTGGTAATCACGCTGGACAAGGACGGCGCATATCTGTCGGCCGGACAGGTCCGCGAGATGATCCCGGCCCGAGCCAGGAACGTCTACGACGTGACCGGCGCCGGCGATATCGTGCTGGCGACCCTGGCGGTGAGCCTGGCCGCCGAGAGCGACTACCTGACCGCGGCGCACCTGGCGAACATCGCAGCCGGGATCGAGGTCGAGCGGTTCGGGGCCGCCCCGGTCACCGCATCCGAGATGATCCACGAGATCGCGGACCAGTACGGCGCCCGCAACGTCAAGCTCCGATCCCTCGACTCGCTGATGGAAGAGATCAACTGGCGGCGCAGCCGCGGCCAGACCATCGTCTTCACCAACGGCTGCTTCGACGTGATCCACCGGGGCCACATCGAGTATCTGCGATTCTGCCGAGCCCAGGGCGACATCGTTGTCGTCGGCCTCAACAGCGACAGCTCCGTGCGGGCCCTGAAAGGGCCGGAGCGGCCGATCAACAGCCAGTTCGATCGAGCCGCCGTGCTCTCAGGACTCGAGACGGTGGACTTCATCACCATCTTCGATGATCCCAGCGTGCTCGGCCTGGTCAAGAGAGTCAAACCCGACGTCCTGATCAAAGGCGCCGACTGGGCCGGCAAAGGGGCAGTCGGGTCCGATTTCGTCGAGTCCTACGGCGGCAAGGTGATGTTCGCCCCGCTGGTGCAGGGCAAGAGTTCGACGGCAACCATAGAAAAAATCAAGGCCATTCAGGCCGGTGAGGCCGAGGCATGACCGATCATGCAAGAATCCGAGAGGCCGTCGAAACACACCGCGCGATGCTGACGGCGTTCGAGTCCCACGGCATCGGAACCGTCGTGGCGATGGCCCAGGCGATCGTCCAATCGCTGCGAAGGGGCGGCACGCTGTACCTGTGCGGCAATGGGGGCTCGGCCGCCGACGCCCAGCACATCGCGGGCGAGTTCGTGGGCCGGTTTCGCGTGGAGCGCAGGGCCCTGCCGGCGGTGGCTCTGTCCACGGACACCTCCGTGCTGACCTGCATCGGCAACGACTACGATTACCAGAGCGTCTTTTCCCGCCAGGTCGAAGCCCTCGTGCGGCCGGGGGATGTCCTCTGGGCGTTCTCCACGAGCGGAACCTCGCCGAATGTGCTGAAGGCGGCCGAAACGGCCAAAGGCAAGGGCGCGTGCGTGCTGGCCTTCACCGGTCGGCACAACAGCAAGCTCCAGGCCCTGGCCGACCTGTGCCTGTGCGCCGAGGCGGCGGTGACCGCCCGCAGCCAGGAGATCCACCAGTTGGCGTACCACATTATCTGCGATCTCGTGGAGCAGGAGTTCCGCGAATGAGGAGTCCGTCGGCGGCTCGCAGCCGGCAGTGGACAGCCCACTGAGAACGGAGAGCCGGCCGCGGGACACCGAGAGAGTGCAGGAAGCTATGGCGAACACGGCGATATTCTTGGATCGCGACGGCACGCTGATCAACGACCCCGGCTATCTGAACCATCCCGACCAGGTGCAATTGCTGGAGGGGGCCGCGGAGGCCTTGCGGGAACTGCGCGGACTGGGCTACAAAACCGTGGTCGTATCGAACCAGTCGGGCGTCGCCAGGGGGATCGTCACGGAGGAGATGCTCGGGAAGATCCACGAGCGGCTTCGCGAACTGCTGGCCGCCAAGGGGGCTACGCTCGACAAGGTCTACTATTGCCCCTACCACCCGGACGGGGTGGTCGAGCAGTACCGCAAGGACAGCGACCTGCGGAAACCCAAGCCCGGCATGCTCCTGGCGGCGGCCCGGGACATGGAGATCGACCTGGCGAAGTCCTGGATGATCGGCGACGCGGAACGCGACATCGAAGCCGGCCGCAGCGCCGGATGCCGGACCATCCTGGTCAGCGCCGCTCGATCCGAGTACGGCATCCCGGACAAGTGTCGGCCGGACTATGTGGCCGTGAACATGAGAGAGGCCGTCAACATCATCAAGAAGTATCATCGTTCAGTTCAGGAGATTCGCACCATGCCGGCGTCACCGACGAGTCATGAAGAAACCCTGGCCGCCAGGTCGGCGGAGATTCTCTCGATGGTCGAGGAGTACGCCGCCAAGGACGCGGACAAGCAGCAGTCGCAGGCCTCACAGTCCGCCACGGTCTCGAACGCCAAGACCGAGCAGCTCTTGGCCGGCATCCTCGAGCAGTTGCGAAGCATGAGGAAGACCGAGATGTTCACCACCGAGTTCTCCCTGCTGCGGCTGGTCGCCGGCGTTCTGCAGGTGTTCGTGCCCTTCTGTCTCCTCGTGGCCGTGTGGTTCCTGATGGGCACGAGCCGGCAGGACAACAACGCCTTCCTGGCCTTGGGGTTCGGCGTCGTGCTTCAGATGATGGCGATGACGTTCTACATGATGCACGGACGCCGGTGAGCATGCAATCGAAACTCGCGAACGTGCGAACCCTGGCTGTCCGCTGCCCGAATTGGGTCGGAGACGTGGTGATGGCGACGCCGGTCTTCGATTGTCTGCGGAGAAACCTGCCGCAGGCGAGAATCATCGGCGTGATGAAAAGAAACATGCAGGGCATCGTCCGGGACGGTCCCTGGTTCGACGACCTGGTGGACGGCAACGACAAGACCTGGGCCGGCTTTCGCCGGATGCAGAAACAGCTTCAGGCCCTCTCGCCCGACGCCGCCATCCTGCTGACGAATTCCGTGCGATCCGCGCTGACGATGCGTCTGAGCGGCGTGCGGAGGATTTTCGGCTACCGCCGGGAGTGGCGGAACTTCCTCTTGGCCGGGGGCCCTTCCCCCTCCGCCAACGGAACGGTGGTCCCGATCCCCATGGGCGAGTATTATCTGGAAATCTGCCGGTGGCTGAATCTGGACATTCCCGAGCGGCCCCGGCCCAGCCTCTTCGTCGGCAAAGACCTGCAATCGCGAGGGGATTCCCTCCTGACTAGGCATGGCGTCGCCGCCGGGGACTTTCTTATCGGTCTGAACCCCGGGGCCAGCTTCGGCTCCTCCAAGTGCTGGCCGCCGGAGTACTTCGCGGAACTGGCCACACTGTGCCGAAAGGCGTTGGGCGCCAAGATCATCCTCTTCTCAGGACCGGGCGAAGAGGGTATCATAGAGGCAATCCTGGACAAGGCCCAGGTCGAGTTGATCGACACACGGGCGGACCGGGTCGACTTGGAGATGCTCAAGCCGCTCGTGAAGCGGTGCAACCTGTTCGTCACGAACGACACGGGGCCCCGCCATTACGCGGTCGCCTTCGACGTTCCGACGGTGGTGATCATGGGTTCGACGGACCCTCGCTACACGGCTGCGAACCTGGAGCGCACGGCGGTCGTGCGAAAGGAACTGGATTGCTCGCCTTGTCACAAGAAGACCTGCCCCCGGCAGCATGAGTGCATGAGAGAGATCCGACCGGCGGAGGTTCTGGCCGCCGCCGAGCGGCTGATGAAGATACGCAGGTAGCATGGATCCTTCGATCTATCGAAAACGATGGCACAGGCTCAGAGACGGCAAGGCCGACCCGGGTGAACTGCACCTGCTCGCCCGGCAGATCGCCTTTTCATTCATCGACAAGTATTTTCAGAGCGGCCTGTACGTCGCCGAGTACATCGACCTGCTCTGCCAGATGGCGACGTTCCCTGCCAAAGCCGAGACGGCCAACGTCGCCTCGGCGGCATTGTTCGAGATCATCGTCGAGAAGCTCTGCGACGACTTCGAGGACCTGCCGGTGGAGGTGTACAGCCGGGTCATGTGCCAAGTGATCTCCTTCTGCCGGACGGTCCCGGCGGGCAAGAGCCTCGACGCCAGGCTCACCGATTTCGGCGTCGCCTCGCCCGAGGAACTCCTGCGACGCGCGGTCGCGACGCACACCCGCCAGTATCGACGCGACGGCGGCGAGCCCCCGCGCCGGATCGTTCTGCTGTCCCGCGTAACGATCGGGGCCGACGTCGCGATCCTGAGCGTCATGGTCCAGCGTCTGCGGCGGCTGTTCCCTGAGACGGACATGGTCATCGTCGGCAACCGCAAGTTGGAAGAACTGTTCGGCGGCAACCCCGACGTGCGGATCCGCGAGCTGAGCTATGCCCGTCGCGGCGGGCTCTTCGAGCGGTTCGCCAGTTGGCATGCGACGCTGGACATCCTCCAGCAGGAACTGGCAGGCGGCGAGCAGGACGTGCTGGTGATCGATCCGGATTCGCGGATCTCGCAGCTCGGCGTGCTGCCCATGATGCACGCGGACAACTACCTGTTCTTCAACACCCGGGACCAGGTGCTCACCGCCAACGGGCACTGCATGGCCGAGTGGGCGAACGAATGGATCAACGGGGTCTTCGGCGTGCCGGATTTCGCCTACCCGACGGTCTGGGTCCCGCCGGCGGTGCTGACCGCGGCCAAGACCAAGGTCGACGTCCTGCGGGCCGCCGGCGCCCGACGCGTCGTCGCGATGAACCTCGGAGTCGGACAGAACCCCAGGAAGCGCGTCGGACTGGAGTTCGAGAAACGCCTGCTGCGCGCCCTCGTCGCCGTGCCGGGCACGGTCGTCGTTTTGGATCGTGGATTCGGACCCGATGAGGAGGAACGCTGCAGCCTGCTCATGGCGGACATGAACGAACAGGGCATTCCCGGCGTCCAGACCTCGATGGCCGCGGCGGCCCCCTCGCTCTCGCACGGCGTGGTGGCGATCGAATGTGGCATCGGGGAGATGGCGGCTCTGATCGCGCACAGCGATGAGTACCTCGGCTACGACTCCGCCTGCCAGCACATTGCGGCGGCCGTCCGCACGCCGACGCTGACGATCTTCGCCGGAAGCAACAACAAGAACTTCATCCGCCGGTGGAGTGCATGCGGCGACACCGACTGCCGCATCGTGCACGTCAACACGCTGACCGACTCGCACCACATCGATGTCAACGAGGTAGTCGCCAGGGTCATGCAGGAGCGGGCGCTGCGAACGCCGGAACCGCCCAGGCCTGCGGTCCAGGAGATCCGCGGACCTCGGTCCGCCCCGACCAACTCCACCCAGGAAATCAGGAAGCCATAGGAGCCGGGGCGGCCTCGCCCCCATTTCGGGATGAAAACGCTCTTCATATACCCTTCGACGGACTCGCAGGTGGGTTTCAATTATGGCGTCGCCCACATCGCGGCGATCCTCAAACGAGCCGGGCATGAGGTCGGGTTCTGGCAACTCTGTGAAGAACTGGAGCCTCTGCCCAACGAAGAACAGTTCGTCGAACGAATCGCACGGGAAAACCCGGACATTCTGGCCTTCTCCGTCGTCACGAACCAGTGGGCGTATACGCAAACGCTGGCGCAGTGGGCCCGACCCAGGTTCTCCATCCCCTTCGTGATCGGCGGGGTCCACACCCTCTCGAACACGGAGGAAATCCTCCAGACCGGCCTGTTCGACTACGCGTTCCGCGGTGAGTGCGAGAATGCGTTCATCGAGTTCGTCAACAGGCTCGCCGAGGGCCGGAGCGTCGAAGACGTACCCAATCTCGCCTATGTCCAGGAAGGCCGAACGAGGATCAATCCCGTCGGGCCGCTGCCCGAATTGACAAAGCTGCCGCGGAAGGACTACGAGTGCATGGACTTCCAGCGGCTGATCGACGCCAAGCAGGGTTGGGTCGGCCTGATGGCGTCCCGCGGGTGTCCCTTCTCGTGCACGTACTGCTTCAATCACGTGATGGTCGAGTCGTACCGCAAGGACCTCAAGTGCAGCTTCCAAGATTTGCACTACATCCGCCGGTTCGACATCGGGCAGATGATCGAGGAGATCCGCCACCTGCTGGCGAACTACCGCAACATCCGCATGTTCATCTTCGACGACGACCTGTTCACCTTCGACAAGCCGTACGTGAGGGAGTTCTGCCGGGAGTATCGCAAGGTCACGGACCTGCCGTTCGTGGTCAACGCGCATGTGGGATTCTTCGACGACGAGATGGCGGCCTGCCTGGCCGGGGCCGGCTGCCGGATCGTGAAGTTCGGCGTCGAGTCGGGCAGCCCCAAGATCCGCAAGACGATCCTGAACCGGCACATGACCAACGAGAACATCGTCGAGGCCATCGCCGCGGTCGAGCGTCACGGCATGCACAGCTCGGTCTTCATCATCATCGGCTTTCCGCACGAAGGCCGCGAGGACGTGCTCGACACGGTCCGCCTGTTGGGCCGGGCCAAGCCGGGACGGTTCCGCTGGACCTACTTCTTCCCCTTCCCCGGCACGCGGGCCCACGAGATCAGCGTCGAAGGCGGGTTCATCAACGAAGAGAAGATGGAGCGGCTCAAGAATTTCACAGACGAATCGTGCCTGGAATTCGCCCCCGAGCACAGCTTCCTGCTCAAGAAGATCGGCCGGATCATGCCGTGGTTCGTCAACGCGAATTCCAGCCTGCCCACCGCGGACTTCTACCGGGGCAAGGTCGAGGAGATCCTGCAGATGGACGAGGCCGCGTGGGAACAGGCGGCCCCCACGCTTCGCCGGCAGGACGCCGAGTATTCCAAGAAGTTCAGCGAACAGGGCCTCTCCCATTACGCGGTCAAATACAACCGCTTCATGGGTGTGATTTCGGACTACTTCCTGAATGAGCGATGACGAAGGCGGCCCCCAGACATCCCGAAGGCCGGTCGGATTGCGTCCGCCAGACGCCGGAGTTTTTCGTGGCCGGGCGGTTCGCCGAATCGTTCGCCAAACGGGGTCTGACTTCGCTTGATGCGGTCTTCGCGTTCGACTCGGGCCGGGATCTCGTCAAGCACAACATCGGGCGGTTCCGCCGGCGCGTGCAGTTCGAAGCGGTGCCCGCCGATTCGCCAGAAGCGGTGAAGATCTTCATGAAACGCTACGACCGGCCGCCCTTCCTTAAGCAGATTCGCAACTGGCTCTGCCACGGCGGACGCAGGTCCTTCGCCTACGCTGAACGCGAGGCGATCGAGGACCTGGCGGCAGCCGGAATCGGAGTGCCCCACATCGCGGCATGCGGCCAACAGTGGGGACTTCTCTTCGAGCGAAGGAGCTTCCTGATGACCGAAGAGATCCCGAATTCGCAGTCCCTGGAACGCCGGTTGCCCGCCTGCTTTGCCGACCAGGCGACGCCCATGGTCCTTTGCGCGCGCCGGGACTTCATCCGCAGGCTCGCCCAGTTCATCCGGCGGTTCCACGCGACGGGCCGGCGGCACCGGGATCTGTATCTCTCTCACATCTTCTGCTCCGACTCGGGCGAGCTATGCCTGATCGATCTGGCCAGGGCCTCGCGTCCTCTCCTGCAGAGGCGGTTCCAGGTCAAGGACCTCGCGCAGCTCCACTACTCCAGCCCGGCCGGGCGGTTCTCGCGCGCCGATCGGATGCGGTTCTACCGGGCTTACGCAGGCGGCACGAAGCTGCTGTCGAAGGACAAATCGCTGATCCGAGCCGTCCTGCGAAAGGCCGCGAGGATGGCGCGTCACAACGTCAAGCATGGGGCATTGCCGCCCTTCCTGGACAACACGGAGGGTGGACGCTGAATGGTCAAGAGAGTCGCGATCATCATCGAGCGAACCGACGTCGCCCTCGGCGGAGCCGAGCGGTCCATCTCCGAGGTCGCCGACGCCTTGTCCGCCCTGGGTCTGGAGGTCCACCTCCTGGTGGCCAAAGGCGCTTCCGACGGCGCACGAACCCACGTGCTATGTCAGGATTTCCCCGGCACGCGGGCGCCCCTGGCCGTATTCGGGGAGGCGATCCGGCGACATCTCGCAGGGAACCATTACGACGTCGTCCACAGCGTACTGCCTTTCGATTTCGCGGACCTCTATCAGCCGCGAGGCGGGACCTACGCCGAGTCCGCACTCCGCAACGCCGCCAGCTACGCCAACCCGGCCGTGCGACTCTACAAGAGACTGACCGCCTGGGCCAACCGCCGCCGGATGGAGTTGCTGCGAGCCGAACGATGCCTCTGCCGGGGATCGACAGGTCCTTTGATCGCCGCCCTGTCGCAATATGTCGTCGACCAGCTCCGCACGCACTACGGCGCCGACCCGCAGCGCGTTGTCCTGACGCTCAACGGCGTCGCCACCGGCGGGCAGGTCGATGCAATGGAAGTGAATACCCTTCGCTCGCGCATCGCCGGCGAGACACAGAACAACCCGGTCGTGTTCCTCTTCGCCGCACACAACTTTCGGCTCAAAGGCCTGGACCGTCTGATCCGGGCTCTGGCGATGACAAAGAGCCCATCCTGCTTGTCAGTCGTCGGTGCAGGGAAGATCGACGGCCCCAAGCGGCTGGCTCAGCGGCTCGGCGTGGCGAACCGCATCGTGTTCCTCGGCCCCCTCAACCAAGTCCAGAACGCCATCGCCGCGGCCGACGTCGGCATCCTGCCGACCTTCTACGATCCGTCCAGCCGGTTCATCCTCGAAACGCTCGCGGCGGGCAAACCCGTTATCACGACCCGCTTCAACGGCGCGACGGACCATTTCACCGACGGCCGTCACGGGATCGTCGTCGACTCGCCCGACAACGTCCCCGCGATGGCGGAGGCAATCTGCCATTTCACTGTCCCCGAAAACCTCCATCGAGCCGCTCTGGCGATTGCTGAGGACGGGCTTGCCGAGACCATTTCGATCCGCCGGGTAGCCAACGAGTTGCTCGGCGTGTATGAGAGAATCCAGGAAAGGAAAAGACACCTGTGACATACGGGATCTTCATCGTCGTCGCGTACCTTCTCGGCTCCGTGCCGTTCGCCTTTCTCATCGCGAGGGCCCACGGCAAGGATCTGCGAACGATCGGCTCCGGCAACATCGGCGCCACGAACCTGGCCCGGGCCCTGGGCCGCAAGTGGGGCTACATCTGCTTCGCCCTCGACGTCCTCAAGGGTTTCATCCCGATGGCCGGCCTGCCGGCAGTCGCAGGCAGGCCGGACAGCCCGGCCCTGCTGGCCCTGTGGCTGGCCGTCGGCATGGCGGCCATCCTTGGACACGTCTTGCCCATCTACCTCGGTTTCAAGGGAGGCAAAGGCGTCGCCACGAGTTTCGGCGTCGCCCTGGGGCTTTGGCCCTACTTCACCATCCCCGGCCTGATCGCCCTGGCCGTCTGGGTTGCGGTCGTGCTGATCTGGCGGTACGTTTCGCTCGCCTCGATCTGTGGAGCGGTCGTTTTTCCCGTCGCGCTGCTGATCGGCATCATGGCGGTCCCGGCCTGGACGGCCTCGGCGCTCTGGCCGCTCCTGATCGCCGCAATCGCCATCCCGGCAATGGTCGTCATCCGCCATCGCGAGAACATCAAGCGACTCCTGGCCGGCACCGAGAGCAAGATCCGCGACAAATCAGTGAAATAGCATCGCAAAATGGCGATTGAGTTCACAGTCTTGGTCGGCCCGAGTAGAAATCCCTCGCGAAATCCTTGTATTCATCCGGCTGCAGGCTATGATGGACGGGAGTTTGGCGGCATCGGGACAAGCGGGTCGTGCGTCGCCTGAGGGGGCGACTGTCCCGACGAAGACGAATGTAGTTGCCGTCGAGACAAACCCATTTTAGGAGGACACCTCATGCGTCAGGCGACAAACCACAGAAGTGCGACCGGACATCTGCTCGCGATCCTTGGCCTTGTGCTGGTGCTCGGCATACCACAGGCTTATGCGGCCGAGGACATCACGGGCGACTGGGACATGGCGATGGAGTTCGGCGGCCGGGCCAACTATGCCACGCTGTCGGTCGCCAAGAAGGCCGACGGGACGTTCACCGCCAAGTGGGGTCGGGACGACCTGTCCAACGTCAAGTTCGACGGCCAGAAGCTCACCTTCGAGCGAACCGTCCGCTGGGGCGACAATGAATTCACGCTGGATTACGTCGGCACGCTCAAGGGCGACAAGCTCACGGGCACGCTGTCCAGCGACAACGGCGAGTTCCCCGCCAACGGCACCAGGATCAAGCCCAAGGCCCCCCCGATCGGCGTGTGGGACCTGGCCTATTCGATCGGCGATCGCGACGTCACCGCCAAGCTGATCGTCTCGGAGAAGCCCGACGGCAAGCCGGACGCCAAGTGGGCCAGCCAGATGGGCGAGAGCACGATCGCCAACGTCAAGATCGATGGCGGCAAGATCACCTTCGACCGAACCGTCAAGTTCAACGATCAGGAGTTCCAGATGACGTTCGAAGGCACGGTCCAGGGCGACAAGCTGACCGGCGTGTCCAAGAGCGACATGGGCGAGATTCCGGTCGCCGGCACGCGGTTCGGCGCCGCCCTGATCGGCAAGTGGGCGATGACGACCGAAGTCGATCAGGGACCCAGGGAGTCGATGCTGACCGTGTACCCCGACCTGACCGCCCGCCAGGAGTTCTTCGGCGGCGAGACGCCGGTCAAGGACTTCAAGTTCGAAGGCGACCAGGTGACCTACGCCCTGGAACTGGGCTTCGGCGATCAGACGTTCGTGATCAACTACAAGCTCAGACTCCAGAACGGCGTCCTCGCCGGGGAGAGCAGCTCGGACCGGGGCACGTACAAGATGACGGGCAAGAAGGTGCAGCAGGCCGCGTCGGCTGCCGCCACGGCTCCGGCAGGATCCAGCGTCGTCGGCAAGTGGGAGTTCACCAGGGATACTCCGCAGGGGACGCGAACGAGCACGCTGACGATCAACCCGGACATGACCGGCACCTACACGATGCGTGACAACGACACGCCGATCTCGGACCTGAAGGTCAACGGCAACGATGTGACCTTCACGATCGTCCGAACCTTCAACGACCAGGAATTCAAGATGGAATTCAAGGGCAAGGTCGAGGGCGACACGCTGAAAGGCGCGTTCATCACGGACCGGGGCGAACGGGAAGCCGTGGGCAAGAGGGCGAAGTGATCGAGAATTGATGATCGACTACTGATGATCTCACGCCGGCCGGCGTCGTGGCTGCTGCGAAGCGGTCCTGGCGCCGGCCGGTTGCTTTGGGCAGAGGGAAGCGCAGAACCATCGATCAGCCGGAGCGAATCATCTCCGCGAAGGACCGGGGACTCAGGATCGCGATCCCTTGCCATCTCTCCAAAACCGGCAGACCGATCTTCTCTCGAAGGCCCCTTGCGATCTCGTCGACGAGGGCGGCGCAGGAGACGATCTCATGTTCGCTCAGGCAGACCTCGAAGATCGACTCGCACAGCCCGCAACAGGCGAAGGCCGCGACGACGACGCTGGAATCCAGAACAACCTTCGTGAGATCGCGTCGAAGACGTCTTCATCCGTGAGATATCCCTGCGCCTCGGCGAACGGCAGTGTCTTCTTCCGCAGGGCGCGGAACTCCTCCACGGCGACGCAGCGTCGGATCGACTCCCTCACGATGTCGCCGACCGGCTTGCTCAACTCCTCGCCAAGCTTCTGCAAATCGTCTTTCAAGTCATCCGGCAGGCTGATCGTCAGCGTTTCCATGGCAAGACATTGTGACACACAGCCCGACAGATGGCAGCGGAATTCGCCCGCCGGGCAGAAGAGAGGCCGGATCAAGCACCCGACAGGGGGACCAGGCAGAGAAAACGCAGGGTCGAGTCGCCGGTGTTTCTGAAGCAGTGCTCGCTGTCGCCGGGAACGAAGACGACATCCTCTGTCGAGATCGGATGGTTCTGGCCTTCGTGGACGAAGACGCCCGCCCCCTCGACGACGAAGACTTCGTGCTCGTGCGGGTGGCGGTGCAACGGCGTGTTGCCGCCGGGCTCGATCTCGAACATCCGCATCGCGAACGTCGGGGCGCCGTCGTCCTTCGAAATCAACACGCGAATCCCCACTCCCTTGGCCCCTGCGACGTTTACCGGCTTCTTCGCAACGCTGGCGCTTCTGGCAACCTTCATGGCGTCCCCTTTCCGCCCGGTCCGGCTCACGAACCGAGCTTCTTGCTCAGCAGATCGGCCACGATCTTCGGATTGGCCTGCCCTTTGGTTTTCTGCATCACCTGGCCCATCAGATAACCTCTGGCCTTCTGGGCCTTCTTGCCGCCGGTGGTGATCTCCGTAACCGACGCTTCGTTCTCCGCAAGGACTTGGTCCAGAATCCGCTCCAGTTCGCCCACGTCGCTCTTCTGGATCAGGTTCAGCTCCTCCGCCAGGGCGTCGGGCTTCTTGCCGGTTTCGACCATGGCCGTCAGGATCGTGTTGCCCGCCGAAGCGCTGATCGTCCCGGCCTCGATCATCTTGGCCAGATCCGCGACCCCGGCCGGGTCCAGGCCCAAGCCCGCCAGGTCGCTGTTGCGATCCTTGGCCAGCTTGAGACCCAACTGCGTGAGCAGGTTGCAGACCCGCTTGGCCGAGGCGCCCAACTTCACCGCCTCCTCGAAGAAATCGGCGGTCGAACGATCGGCGGTCAGGACTCCCGCGTCGTATGCGCTCAGGCCGTACTCCTGGACGTAGCGAACCTCCCGCTGCACCGGCAACTCACACAGCCGCGAGCGGATCTTCGCCAGCCACGGCTCCGAAGGCGTCACCGGAACGAGATCCGGATCGGGGAAATAGCGATAGTCGTGCGCCTCTTCCTTTTCGCGTTGGAGGACCGTGACCTCGTTGACGTCGTCCCAGCCGCGGGTGGACTTGTTGCCCATCTGCATCGTCCGGCCGGTTTCGAGGAAGTCGTCGAGCTGTCTGCGGGCCTCGTAGGCGACGCTCCGCTCCAGGGCCCGGAAGCTGTTGAGATTCTTGACCTCCGCGATCGGGGTCTTGAACTGCTGGCCGCCCCTCTCGATAACGAGGTTCACGTTCGGCTCGAACCGCATGTGGCCTTTCTGCATGTCGGCCTCGGAGACGCCGAGGTACCGCACGATCCGCTGCAGCTCCACCGCCAGCGCACGCACCTGCTCGGGACTGTTCAGATCGGGCTCGGTGACGATCTCCAGAAGCGGCGTGCCCGCGCGGTTGAGGTCCACCTGGGAATGGTAACCGGAGGTGTGGAGGTTCTTGCCGGCATCCTCTTCCAGGTGAGCCCGGCGGATGCGAACCCGCTTGGTCTTGCCGCCGTCAAGGGGGATCTCGATATACCCCGGGCCGCCCAGAGGCAGATCGTATTGACTGATCTGGTAGTTCTTGGGCAGGTCGGGGTAGTAGTAACCCTTGCGGTCCCACTTCGTGAAGGATGCGATCTCACAGTTCAGCGCCATCGCGGCCAGGATCGCGTTTTCGACAGCCTGCTCGTTCATCACCGGCAACGCCCCCGGCAACCCCAGGCACACGGGACACACCCGGCTGTTGGCCTCTTCCCCGAAGCTCAGCGCGCAGCCGCAGAACATTTTCGTCCGCGTGTTGAGCTGCACGTGGATCTCCAGACCGACGATGATTTTGTACGTCAAGTCGCTCATAGTCCGTCATCCGGCCAGAGCCGGTCTCTTCGTGTGCCAGTCCGTTCGCGCTTCGTGCATTCTCGCGATCCGCAGCAGTCGGGCCTCGCTGAAGGCCGGTCCGATCACCTGCAGGCCGATCGGCATGCCGGCCTCGTCGAACCCGCACGGGACGCTGATCCCCGGGATGCCGGCCAGGTTGACCGCGATCGTATAGATGTCCGAGAGGTACATCTTCAGCGGATCGTCGGCCTTCTCGCCGAAGGCGAAGGCCGTCGTGGGCGCCACCGGCATCATCATGCAGTCGCACCGCTCGAAGGCGCGGACGAAATCGCCGCGAATCAGGTTCCGCACCTTGAGGGCCTTGAGGTAATAGGCGTCGTAGTAGCCGCTCGAGAGCGCGTAGGTCCCGAGCATGATCCGCCGCTTGACCTCCTTGCCGAAGGCCTCCTCGCGAGACTTCGAATACACCTCGATGTAATCGGAGGGATCTTTGGTGCGATAGCCATAGTGGACGCCGTCATAGCGGGCCAGGTTGCTGGAAGCCTCAGCCGTCGCGATCACATAGTAGGCCGCAATCGCATAATCCAGGTGCGGCATGGCCAACTCGACGATCTGGGCCCCGGCCTGGCGATAGCCCTCTACCGCCCTGTCGATCGCCTCCCGAACCGCGGGGTCCGCCCCGGCGTTGAAATCGGATGCGACGCCGATCCGCAGTCGCTCCAAAGGCTCGTTCAGTCTGGTCAGATAGTCCTCGACCGGCGCAAGCTCCTCGCTGACGCTGGTGCTGTCGCAAGGGTCGTGTCCCGCGATCACCTGCAGGAGCAAGGCCGCATCCGCGACGGACTGCGTGATCGGCCCAACCTGGTCGAGACTCGATCCATAGGCGACAAGACCGTAACGCGAGACCCGACCGTAAGTGGGTTTGAGGCCCACGACCCCGCAGAAACTGGCCGGCTGGCGGATCGAACCGCCGGTGTCGGAGCCCAGGGCGGCCTGGCACAGTCTGGCGGCCACCGCGGCGGCCGAACCGCCGCTGCTGCCCCCCGGGACACGGGAGGTATCCCACGGGTTGGCCGTCTTGCGATAGCCCGAGTTCTCGGTGCTCGAACCCATCGCGAACTCATCCATGTTGGTCTTGCCGACGATGACCGCGTCGGCAGCCTGAAGCCTGCGGATCACCGTGGCGTCGTATGGGGCGTGGAAATTCTCCAGGATCTTCGACCCACAGGTGGTCGCGCCGAAACTGGTGCACAGCACGTCTTTGACCGCCAGCGGCACCCCCGCCAGGGGCCCCACCTTCTCGCCGGCGGCGATCCGCCGATCCACTGCCTGCGCCGACTCCAACGCCCTGTCGGCAAACACGGCGAGGTACGCGCCG
Source organism: Planctomycetota bacterium (assembly GCA_012517265.1). Lineage (GTDB taxonomy): Bacteria > Planctomycetota > Phycisphaerae > Sedimentisphaerales > Anaerobacaceae > PLanc-01. The sequence goes on from JAAYVJ010000197.1 coordinate 16,835, forward strand.
ACAGTCGGATCGAGGCGTTCGATCCGATCCAGAACCGCCCTGGTCGCTTCGACGCTGCTGAGGGTCCCCGCGGCGATCCGGTCCCGCAATTCCAGCGCTGTCAATTCATGCAAAGCCATCGGCGACTACTTGGCCTCCCCGCCCTTATGCTGGCTCAGGAACCACTCGTAGAGCTTCGGATTGTTGTAGGTCTCGGTCCAGGAGTCGTGATTGGCCTCGGGGTACTCGGTGTACTGCACATCGCCGCCGGCCCGCTTGAGGGCGTCGACCATCTCTCGGGACTCCCGCACGGGAACCACGCTGTCCTTGGCCCCGTGAAACACCCAAACGGGGACGCTCTTGAGCCGCTCGGCCAGGAACCATTCGCCGCCGCCGCAGATCGGCGCGACCGCCGCGAACCGCTCCGGATACCGGCATCCCAGGGCCCAGGACCCGAAGCCGCCCATGCTCAGGCCGGTCAGATAGACGCGGCTGGTGTCCACGGCGTACCGGGCCTGCACGTCGTCCAGCAGCGCCGTCAAGGCGTCGATCTGCTCGGTCCACCAACTTCCCGCCGGGCATTGGGGCGAGACGACGATGAACGGCAGGTCCTTTCCCTGCTCAATCAGCTTCGGCGGGCCGTGCACCTTGACCTTGTTGACGTCGTTGCCCCGCTCGCCGGCCCCGTGGAGGAACAGCATCAGGGGCCACTTGCGGTCCTTATCCTGGCCGTATTCCTTGGGCAGGTGGAGTAGGTACTTCAACTCCACGTGCTTGGTGATGTCCTTGTTGAGCGATTGCTCGCTTTGGCCCCCCGCCGCCAGGCAGCGTCCCGCCAGACCGCAGATCCCCACAACAACCGTCGCTATCAGACACGCCGACCGCAAAACTCGCATTTCCTTCTCCTTCCTGGAGTTCTGAAAGATGGCCATGTTTCAGAACTCCAATTCCGTGCGAACACTCGTGCTGTCTAGGCGGCCCCCTCGTCCAGAATCTTGGGGACCTTGAAGAACGGCCCGTCGCTGTCGGGCGCATTGGACAGGGTCATGTCCGTCCCCAGGGACGGACGGACCTCGTCGGCCCGGAGAACGTTGCTGATGGGCAGGCAGTGGGCCAGGGGCTCGACCCCCGTGGTGTCCAGCTCGTTCATCTTCTCGACATAGCCCAGGATGGCCCCGAGCTGACCGGTGAATTCTTCGATCTCCGCCTCCGTCAGCGCAAGGCGGGCCAGCTTGGCGACCTTCCGCACCTGCTCTGCGTCAATCCGCTGTTCCATGCGTCCAACCTAAAGAAAAAGCGAGGCACCATCGCGCCCCGCTGGGAAAGGACGACCGTCGGAATCCCCTCTGAAACCTGAGATCTGACACTTCAAATGTGAGATCTCAGAAAGGGTCTTCGCAACCTTGTTCGGTCTTAGCCGGCCTTCTCGGCAGGCTTGTAGTTGCGCTTCAGGGGTTTCTGGATCATCCCCATGCGAATGGCCTTGGTCGAAACCCGGATCCGGCAGACCTTGCCGTCGACGATGGCGCGAACTTTCTGGATGTTCGGCTTAAACTTGCGCCGGGTGATGCCGGTGATTTTCTTGCCGACGCCGCCGAGCCGCTTGGCCTTGCCGCGCCGGGTGATGCTGTTGCCGAAGACCGTTCTCTTGCCCGTATAGGGACATTCTCTCGACATAACCAAACTCCTGCACCGTTGCTGCAACGAATGATCGCTTTGCCGTTTCCGCCCGAGACCGGTTGCCCCAGACAGACGCGAAATCGGTATTTTACCGGATCGCGGGACATTTGCAACCCTTACCTGAAAAGAACTTCAAAAATCCGCCCCCAATGGCCGAAACCCAATTGCACGACGTCTGGATGCATCCGGCGGCACGCGTCCCCTCCCTGCCTGTCCAAAATGCCCGACCAGCCAACATCCATCTATAACTACTGCACCAGCAGAGTGTTACACGAGATCGACTCTCGAAACACCGGCGGTCTGACACGGTCGCCTGACGCCAGAGGAAGGGCCGGCCGGCGAATTTCCAAGAGCCCTGAGCCCAGTCGTCTTGCGTTTTCGATGCAGATTCGCCATTCTATGGGTATGTTGCGGGTCCCGCGACAGGACGATTCAGGTCGGATCAGGAGACGGCATGAACATCCTCGGCATCTCGGCATTCTACCACGACAGCGCCGCTGCACTCGTGCAGGATGGAAGCGTCGTCGCAGCCGCTCAGGAGGAGCGGTTCACGAGGGTCAAGCACGACAGCCGGTTCCCCTCCCACGCCGTGGACTACTGCCTCCAGACCGCCGGTCTGCCCCCCGAACAGCTTGACTACGTCGTCTTCTATGAGAAGCCCCTGCTCAAGTTTGAGCGGCTCCTGGAGACCTACTTGGCCTACGCCCCCCGTGGGTTCGGCCAGTTCCTGGCCGGGTTGCCCGTCTGGCTCAAACAGAAGCTGCACCTACCCCGCGAGATGGACAAGGCCCTGCGTCACGCCTACAAGGGCCGCTACGTCTTCACGGAGCACCACGAATCGCACGCGGCCAGCGCGTTCTTCCCCAGCCCGTTCGACGAGGCCGCCGTCGTCACCATGGACGGGGTTGGCGAGTGGGCGACCGCCAGCTTCGGCGTCGGCCGAGGCAACAGGATCCAGCTCAGCCACGAACTGCACTTCCCGCACTCGCTGGGTCTGCTCTATTCGGCCTTCACCTATTTCACCGGCTTCAAAGTCAATTCCGGCGAATACAAGCTCATGGGCTTGGCCCCTTACGGCCAGCCCAAGTACCGAGACCTCATCCTGGCAAAGCTGATCGATCTCAAGTCCGACGGGTCCTTCCGCCTGAACATGGACTACTTCGGGTACTGCCACACGCTGTATATGACCAACCGCCGGTTCGAACAGCTCTTCGGCGGCCCGCCCCGAAAGCCCGAAAGCCCACTGACGCAGCGGGAAATGGACATCGCAGCCTCGATCCAGGCCGTGACCGAGGAGGCCATGCTGCGAACCGTCCGCCATGTCCACGAGCTGACCGGCATGAAGAACCTCGTCCTGGCCGGCGGCGTGGCCCTCAACTGCGTCGCCAACGGACGCATCCTGCGGGAAACGCCCTTCGACGGGCTCTGGATCCAGCCGGCCGCAGGCGACGCGGGCGGCGCCCTGGGCGCGGCCCTGTTCGTCTGGCACCAGCTCCTGGACAAGCCGCGAATCGCGGACGGCCGCGACAAGCAGCAGGCCTCGCTCCTGGGCCCGGCCTACACAGACGACCAGATCCGCCGGTTCCTCACCGGCCGGGGAGCCAAATTCCACACGTACGACGACGAGCAGACCCTGTTCGACCAAGTGGCCGAGCTGATCGACCAGGGCAAGGTCATCGGCTGGTTCCAGGGCCGGATGGAGTTCGGGCCCCGGGCCCTGGGTAGCCGGAGCATCATCGGCGACGCCCGCAGCCAGGACATGCAGTCGACGATGAACCTCAAAATCAAGTTCCGCGAATCGTTCCGCCCGTTCGCGCCGTGCGTCCTGCGGGAGGACGTCGCGGACTGGTTCGAGATGCGTCCCGACCAGGACAGTCCCTACATGCTGCTGGTGGCCGCCGTGCGACAGGAGAAACGCCTGGACTCGCTGCCGACCTCGCCGACGGGCCTGGACAAGCTCAAGGCCAGGCGAAGCGTCGTGCCCGCGATCACGCACGTGGACTACTCAGCCCGCGTCCAGACGGTCGATCCCGAGCGGCACCCCCGACTGCACCGGCTGATGACCGCGTTCAAGCAGAGGACCGGCTGCCCGGTCATTATCAACACGAGCTTCAACATCCGAGGCGAACCCATCGTCTGCTCGCCCGAGGACGCCTACCGCTGCTTCCTGGCGACCAACATGGACGTGCTGGTGCTGGAGAACCAGGTCCTGTATAAACA
>JAAYVJ010000198.1 GCA_012517265.1 Planctomycetota bacterium
AAACTCCTCAGCCGCCGGCTTGACCCCAGACGGTAGACACACCTCCAGCGACAAGAGGAGGCTGATCTCGTTGGAGGCTTCCGACGCCTGTCGCTCCAGCGTCCTGATCTCGACGAAACGACTTGAGCCGCCAAACGCCGTTTCGGAAATCGGGCCGAGCACGTCCTTGATGACGCGAAGGCGTGCATCGTCGCCATAGACGAATCGCCTGACGATGTCGTCGCTGAATGAAATCACGTTCGATTGCCCAACGATCCTCAGAAGACAACGTGCCCACCGGGTCTCGGCGGCCGGTCTCGGGTCTTCTGTCGTGGCCCGGGCCTGTTGAGATGTGGCCACGGTGGCAGTCATCATGCTGGTCGCAAACAGGACCAGCAAACCGGTCGTTCGTCTTGCATTCTCCATCTGAATTCTCCTTATGAACCAACCTGATCTGGTGTGTGTTTGTCGATCTCCGCCAGTCGCTCCCTGGCGACTTCGGCCCAGCGGTTCGTTGGGAAAAGCTGGATGATTTCCTTGTAGGCCGCCACGGCCGACTCCGTCCGGTTCAATTCCCTGTAGAGCCGATCCGCCTGGTAGATCAGCACGAACGCGGCCTTGTCCACCTGCCGCTGGACCTGCTCCATGGGATCGGGTGCGCTCGCCAGTTCCGCCTCCGCATCGTCCAGACGCCGCTGCCGGCGATCCTGGGCCAACACGTTCTCAACGAGTCTGAGCGTCGCATCCGTCCGTTCCTGCAACTGCCTGACCTGCTCCTCCAGGGCTGCCATCCGCTGAGACTCCTCAACCGGTCCAGGCCTCTGGCGATTTGCAGGTGCGTCTGAGAACAGGACGACTAGAGCGATCGCGGCGGCAGCCGTCAGAGGCACGACGGTCCTGACGATCCATCGGCGGTGAATCCGCTTGCGGACGCCCGCCGCCGTGATCGGGCCGAAGACTGGCGGTCCGGCCCGGTCGTCGGCGCTCCGAAGCAGCCTTTCGATCCTTTCCTCGTTCATGGCTTCTCCTCGAACAAATCGCCCAACTGCTCTTTGAGCCTGGCCCTGGCCCGATTGAGCCGGACCTGCATCGCATTGACCGTCAGGCCGAGCAACTCGCAGGCTTCCTGCGTTTCCAGTCCCTGGAGATACTTCAAAACAACGACCTCGCGGTACTTTTGCGGCAGGGCCTGGACCGCCCGCCGAACCCTGGCGAAGGTCTCTGCGTCCATAGCCGCCCTGTCGCTGCTCCGATCCAAGCCCGACAGGTCGTCAGGATCGATGATCACCCGCGCAGAGAACGCGCGTCGTCGTCGCAATCGCCAACTGCGGCACTTGTTCACCGTGATGGCAAAGAGCCAGGTTCGCAGGAGGCACTGGCCCCGGAACCTGCGGAGGCCCAGGAACGCCGAGAGGAACACCTCCTGGACGACGTCGTCCACCTCGCCGGGCCAGCCGAGCAGACGATTGGCCAGGGCCGCGACCTCGGCCGAATGACGTTCCACGATCTTGTCGAAGGCGGAATCCTCTCCCCGGCGAAACTGAACCGCCAGGTCCGGTTCTATGGGCATCTCCACCATGGCTGACATATTAGACTCCGACTCCGCGCCGTACTTACGGAAAAAAACGGGGCGGTCGGGTGCAGCCATCGTCATGCATACGTATTTTTGGGGGAAAGAGGGGTCTGCCTATTGAGCCGCGGGCGGAACGTGCGAAAACAAGGGGGTCAAGGCCCCGGGGCTTCGCATATGGCCCGGGCGCGGCGAGCGGGCCGGCCTGCCCTCGCGCCCAGAAAGAAAAGAAGCCCCTGAGCAAACGGAGGGAGAGGAAGCGAGACTACCCAGGGGCTTGAAGTCTAACTGTCCACTGATTCTAGGCTCCCCATGTCACGGTGTCAACCCCTGCAGCAAGAATTTCTTGACGATCTTCGCGGGGACTCCGCATTGCGGCAGCCTGGCGAGAACCCCCTCCCTTCGAGGCGACCGAACGAAACGCAGCCGAAATTCCGATTGAACCACGGGTCCTTCCCGGGGATAATAGTAGGAGGAAATGGGGTTGCCGCTGCGCTGACGCGGGGCGGGACCGGCGATGTGTGATTCGATCACAGTCTGACATGATGAAAGGTGGAAAGGCGATAGAATGTACATTGCGTCGCAGTTTTCCGTGTTCATGGTCAACAAGCCGGGCATGTTGGCGCAAGCGCTGGGCGAGTTCGCGAAGGTCAAGGCCAACATCGTGGCGATCACGATGATGGATTCGGCCGAGCACGGCGTCATGCGCGTGGTGTTCGACGAGCCGCAAAAGGCCCGCGAGGTCCTGGCCCGGCTGAACATGCCCTACAATGAAACGGATGTCCTGTGCGTAAACCTGGCCAACAAGGCGGGGGCCCTGGCCGTGGTGGCCGAGAAGCTCGCGGTCGGCCACGTGAACATCTCTTACGCCTATTGCACGGCCGGCGCCGAAGGCGGACGCACGACGGGGGTTCTGAAGGTCTCCGACGTCAAGAAAGCCATGAAGCTGTTGGAGGATCACCACAAGGAGAGCCGCGACCAGGGCGGCGTGCGGCGTTCCAAGGCGGCACGGCGGTGACTATCGGCCCGAGAGAGCGGTTTCTGCATCTGCTCGGTTGAAGGCGCGCCGTTTTCCTGCTGTGCCTTTTCTATGACTGCGGCTTGATGGCGAGCAGGCAAGTCGCCGGGAGAAGGAAGTACAAAAACCCACCGAGACGAGCAGAGAACTCCTGGTGCCAATCCCAGTAGCGAGCGTCCGAGCGCACGCCGCCTGCGTCAAGCAGCTCACCGGCGCAAAACCAGGCAGCCAAGGCGGCGGCGGAATTCTGGGCCGTCGGGATCTCGGACGCCCCCGGCGCGAGGATCGAGTCCTACGACTGGGATGACGACACGGCGCAGATGTTCGGCCGGGCGATCACTGCATCGCGGTGGTGCGGTCGGGGTAGAACCGGAACAGACTGTCCAGGTTCGTGATCTTGAAGACCCGCTGCAACTGCGGCGACAGGGACGTGATCGCCACCTCGCCGTTGTGGGGCCTCAGATGCGCCCTGGCCTCCAGGAGCAGCCCGAGGACCTGGGAGGAGAAGAATTTGACGCCGCGGAAATCGAAGACCATCCGCCGGGGAGGATCGGACTGGATGTATTGACGGAGCTGTGTGGAGGCGTTCGTGATCTCCTCCGCGTCGCTGATACAGGGGCTCTTGAACGTGGCCACGGCCACGCTGCCCTCGCGTGCGATATCCAAGCCTTCTTTCATCTGCGTCTACCCAAACCCTGCCAAATCCGGATCGAACCCCATTATCGCACAGGCGAGACCTCGCGTCGAGGGTCTTGTTGCCCGCACCTCATTCCGGCCGCCGGCCGGCAATGGCGCCCAGGGGCATTTCCTTGGTCTTGAGCCCCTCCGGAACCTGGTATTCCCTGAGCTGCACGTAGCCGCGACTGGTCATGCAGCCCGAAAACGCGTTCTGCTTGTAGATCTCCCGCCACTCGGCCCTGGCCAGATCCGCGGGATCCTCGGATTTCTTGAGCTTCTTTCTGTGCTTGATCGCCTGCTCGTTGCCGGAAAGGATCACGGGAGAACGCAGACGTTCGAAGTATTCCTCCTGCGTGATCTTCTCGGCTTCCTCCTCGGCCTGGACCTCGCACTCGGCGTACTCGGCCTTGGCCTCGTCAAACGTCCTGTCGGGATGATACCAATAGAACGCGGGCTTGGCCCCGCCGCAGCCGGCCATCCCAAGACACACGGTCACCAGGAATACAGTGCGAATCGTCATAGAGCATTCCCCCCCGATATCGACCCGAGCCGGCAATTGGCTACAGCAAATCCGCCCGGCTGGACACCCTTACGGCTGAGCCGGTTCGACCGACTCCGCGGTTTCGACCGGCAGAGCCGGTTCCACGACAGTCTTGTCCGGCCGCGGATCGGACAGAGCCAGAGGCGCAGCGCCGTTGTTGGCGTAGGTGAACCCGAACTTGACCGCGAGAACCCCCTTGCCCGACGGGCCGCCCAGAAGGCGGTCGTGCTCCGCCTGGAGTGCGTTCAAATCGTTGGCTTCCAAGGCACGTCGAATGCCGGTCTGCGTGCCGCCCAGCAGCTTGCCGAGGCACTGCTCTTCCGTTTCAAGGAGGACCGCAGCCAGGTAGTTCCGCGACAGTCCTTTGAGGACGTTGCTCTGGGTCCCGCGGATGTACCTCTGGATCGCAAAAGAATAGAGCTGAGCGAACGGCCTGGCGAGTTGCGCGCCGGAGGCGCCGGCGGCGATCTTGCTGCCCATGACCTTGAGCAGACCCGCGTCGACGATCTCGTATTTGACTTCCCAATCGGCGTAGCTCTTGATGCGAACGTCGGCGATCCGCCCCAGCAATTCGAGCGCCTGCGGCGTGTCGAATCGACCGGCGAACTGGGCCATCAGATTCAGGATCTCCGCACTGCTGCTCTGCGCCGTCTGGTTGCAGGCGTCGAGGATCTTGCGGGCCGTCGAGGCCGCGACCGCCTGATCCTGGCCGAGCTTCTCCCACAGAGCGGAGCTGGTCGCCGCGCGAACAGCCCAGTAGCGAACCGCTCCGGCCTCGTGCGAGATCATCCGAATGCTCACATCGATCAGCCGGGGGTCGTTGAGCTCGTTGATGAGGATCAGCAGGTTGGCGTGCACCTTGAACCGCCTCTGCGGATCGGAGATCTCATGGTTGGCGTAGTCGAAACCCTTGGTGATCTCGCGAAGACAGGCTTCGGAGAACCGCTGGGCGTACTGGGCTTGCGCGCTCTGGTGACCGACGATGGAGGCCCGGGTTCTGGCGACTTCCGTGAAATCGATCGTTCGGACCAGTCTTCCGATCGCATCGGCGACGTACGCGTCGATGATCTCGAAATCCTGCGCCCCCAGGACGCTCTTCTTGATGACCTCATCGATCCGGCTGCTGTCCACCTGGGCCCAGCCAATCATGGACAGACCCAGAACCAGACCACCAACCAGGACGGCGGAAAACACGCGTCTGACACTCATTTCGTTAGCATCCCTTTCAACGAGCCTCCGGTCATTTTATCCAGCTTAACGCATCGAACCCCCTCCTGTCAAGCGAAATCGGGCTCTGACGGACACTTACGGCAGGTTAGGACCTATAACCAGGCCACGAACTCGTACAGGAATGCCATCCGGAAAGACCCACTTGCCGCCCCCGCCGCAAGCGACTACGATTCTCTCCGGATCGGCGTGAGCAGCCAACGTCCGGAACGACCCATAACATGGAGTGGGGCACTATGGCCAACTACATCGCAGCCCATTTCGACAACATCGAAGCGGTTCGGTGTCCGTGCGGTTTTGCGAAACGGGCGTTCGACCTGCCGGAGAATGACGCCGCGACGGTCCACGTCGTGGAGATCCGCCAGGACGCGAAGGTTCACTACCACAAGGCCCACACGGAGATCTACCTCGTCCTGGAAGGCGAGGGCCATCTGGAGCTCGACGGGCAACTCGTCCCCGTCCGCCCCTTCAGCACGGTTCTGATCAAACCGGGATGCCGCCACCGGGCGGTCGGGAAACTCCGAATCGTCAACATCTGCATCCCGCCCTTCGACCCAGCCGACGAGTGGTTCGACTGAGCTTGCGTGGCTGCCCCGTGAAAGGTACAATGACGCTCAGGTGTGAATTGCGGAAGGATTACCCAAGCTGTCTGTGTAGGAGGCCATGCCTATGCCGGTTCTCCTGTCGAGACTGGGAGCAGCCTGCCGGAATTGGAGAAGATTTCCTCCCTTGACCCCGGCCGTGGGCGGCATAACGCTCATCGTGATCGCTCTGACGGCCCATTTCTACGCCTCGTACATCCGATGGCTCGAATACGACCTTCGAAGAAACTGGCGGGCGGAGGCGCCTGTGGATTTCAATGCCCCGGGCCCCTTCCAGATGTCCTTCCGTCCAATCGTATCCCGAGCTCACCAGGTGAAACTGACCCTCCGCATCCCTCTGGAAGGCGATTTGGTTGCCTATGCCGGCAAAGAACAGGTTCTTCCCGCGAAGGTGTCCCGATGGTTCCTGGCCGACCGAGAGACCGAGCTGTCGTGGCAGATCGCCCACAAGGGAACCGCTGTCGCGAGCAACACCATCCAGCCATCGGAGTTTGACATGGTGGCAAGGCGGGATCACGCCTCTTGTATCTGCGTACAGGAGACTCCCCAACTCGATGCGGGACAGGACTATACGTTCACGGCCCAGGTCGAGCGACCCAGCCCAGCGATCAGCCACCTGAGCCCCGTGTTGCAGGTACAAACGTGGGGCTCGCTCAAGGGACGCCGCCTGGTTGGTTGGAGGCCGCGGCACACCCTGACGTTCTGCGCCGTCGGCGGCGTCTTCCTGCTCATCGCCTACGTGCGATGGACCTGCGACAGACGACTTGCTCCGCGTCAAACGGTCCAGGAACAACTCCCTTAACCCCGTCGCCCCGGCATGTAATTCCCAGCGCACGGCCCGGCCACCCGTGCTATAATGGTGATATGATTCAAAAGATTGCACAGAAACGGCGTTTGGACGATTATTCGGAGATCCGGCAGAACCTGGAGTATTGGCTGAGCCGCCCGCATGAGGAGCGCCTCGCGGCGGTCGATGAACTCAGGCGCAGTTTCTATGGACATTCCCAACGACTTCAAAGGACTGCTCGAGTTATTCAACAGACACAAGGTTGAGTACCTCATCGTTGGCGGATACGCCTTGGCATTTCATGGCGCGCCTCGCGTCACGGGCGACATTGATCTGTTTGTCCGGCCGGCAAACGACAATGCCGAGCGGATTCTCATGGCCCTCGATGAGTTCGGCTTTGGCTCACTGAACCTGTCCAGAGAGGATTTCACGACGCCGGGCATGGTCGTGCAGCTCGGCGTTCCTCCCGTGCGTATCGACATCATCACGAGGGTCAGCGGCGTCCCCTGGGAGAAGGCCGACGCGGGGAAGGTCGCGGGATTCTATGCCGATACCCCCGTCTATTTTATAGGACGAGAGGATTTTGTCGTGAACAAGCGAACGACGGGTCGGACGAAGGACCTGGCGGATATCGAGGCGCTCGGCGAGCAACCGTCTTCCTGAATCCTGCGCTGCTGGCCCCCTCCCGTATCATCCCGCCGGCCCCGCCAATCCCTCGTTTTTCTATCATGGAGACGCTTTACAGAGCCGACAACAACTGGTAAGATAGCGTCTTTCGCCGATGTAGCTCAACGGTAGAGCACGGCTTTCGTAAAGCCGGGGTTGTGGGTTCAAGTCCCACCATCGGCTTTCTTTCTATCCACCCGGCCGAAGCGAGCCGCGCCGAAGCCGGACGGAGAGCAGACAGGCCTGCGATTGCGAGCGCCTTGGGAGAAACTCCGACCCACCGATGCCGATTGTGGAGGCTCTCCAGACGATCGAGTTCCGTTTGGACCGTTGCGGCGCCGTCGTGGCGAGCGAATCGATGCTCGCCGTCGCATCGTCTCCAAGGTACTTCGACTTCAATTGCCCCTTTCCGGTCTACATGCAGAGGCGAGGGGCCGAGCGGCCGTTCTTCGTCATGTGGGTGGACAACGCGGAATTGCTCGTGCGGAGGTGACGTCGCACGGCCTCTCTGGCAGATTCGCCTGGCAATTTGATGATACGATCACCAAACTGCAAGGATGTACCGAGAGAGAATACGACCGGAAAACTCCTGCGATTGGCAGAGGCGATCAGTTGGCGACGCGGAAGTGGACCCGTTGGATCACCGAGGAGATCGTGGCGCTTCCCTGGAATACCTTGTGACCGTCGAGGGGCGATGCGCAGCATTGCTTCCATGCTGCTGGCACAAAGCGCAAAATGCCAGGAGTCCGGGGACAGCGTCCCCGGTGGTGGGGCCTCACGCAATTGCGGAGGTATGGAAAAACCGGATGAGCGGGAATTTCTGCTATTATTTTGGTTTATGAACAACATACAATAAAAGAAGAGCGTCTATCATAGAGACATAGCTGTCGGTACGCCGCGACGGTTCGCGGGGGTCAGAGGACTCTGCGGACCGGTATGATTTCGCCGCCGAGACGCCGGGGTCAAAGTGATCGATGGGAGAGGCATGGCATGCCTGAAACTCTTGTTCAAACGAAGCCAATTGCGGAGGGTAGCAAGTGGAGCCTGCTTTGCGAAACGAAGCCAATTCCGCCGGACGAATCAGGCGGGAGCACAAGGGGCAAGGCTGGGAGGACCTCCGCCCGGAAGCCCGTGTGCGAAACGAAGCCAATTTCAGGGGCGAGAGAGAGCCTGGAAACGGCAGATTGGCTTCGTTTGTACAAACTCGTGGCGATTCGCGCTACCAGCCGGAGGCGTCGGGCGATATGCTGGAGACATGGCACAGTCGCGACCGCAAGACAATCGAGACGGCGAGGAGTTGTTCGAGAGCGTCTATGGAGGCGCCGAGCCGTGAGCGAACAGCGGGAAATCGCGGTGCTCAAACGCCTGACGGACGTCCTCGACGCCCTGGGCATCCCCTACGCCATCGGCGGGTCGATCGCCAGCTCCATGTACGGCACGGTGCGTTTCACGCGGGACGCGGACCTCGGCGTGCTGCCCTTCGCCCCGGCGGCCGATCGGTTCTACAACCTGCTCAAGGGCGAGTTCTACATCAACGAACAGGCGATGCAGCAGGCTCTGACGTACTGCAGCAACTTCAGCATCATCCACTTCGGGACCGCCTTCAAGATCGACCTGTTCATCCTGGGTCCCAGCCAGTTCGAGCAGCAGATCCTGCTCCGAAGCCGGATCGTCCGACTGGGCGACTCCGACGAGGGCGACCTGTGCTTCGTCTCGCCCGAGGACGTGATCCTGTTGAAGCTCCGCCAATTGAACGAACCCGACGCCAACCGGGAACAGCAGTGGGACGACATTGAGGGCGTCCTGCTCGTCCAAGGCGAGGCCCTGGATCTGGAGTACCTGGAGACCTGGGCCAGGCGACTCGACCTGAACAGGCTTCTGGACCGGGCCTTCGAGGAGACCGGAACGTAGGCTATTCGTTCTGCTGCACGATTCCCGTTACCTTCCAGCCCGTTTTGCGGTATGCTGGGGAGTATGGCTGGACGCCGACTGAAATACAAGACGATGCCGGACACGCCGCCTGAGGTGCAGCGGATCCATTATGAGATAATCCGCAGGATGCCGCTGGGTCGCAAGCTGGAGCTTGTCTTCGACACATGCGAGATGGGCAGAGGGATCGCAATGGCCGGCTTGAGAATGCGTCATCCGGATGCGACGGATCAGGAGTTGTGGTGGCTCTGGGCGCATCAGCATCTCGGCCAGATGTGCTTTGACGAGGTCTACGGGGGTCCAGGCGATGAATAGGATCCCGCGCCGCAAGCGTTTCACAGCGTGGGCGAAGAAACTCGGGGTGGAGGAGTTTCTGAATCGAGCAATCGCGGAGGTTGGGGCGTAAGAGCGGTATGAACCTGAAAGAGAAACATGAGGCCCTTGAAGCGATCCTCAGAGACCTGGGCCGGGTGGTCGTCGCCTATTCCGGCGGCGTGGACAGCAGCTACCTGCTCAAGGCCGCGGTCGATACGCTGGGGCCCCAGAACGTCCTGGCCTGCATCAGTCTGGGCCCGTCCGAGCCGGCCAATATGTACGAAAAGGCCCGCAAGACCGCTCTGCAGATCGGGGCCGAGTTGATGGTTGTCCAGTCGAGCGAGCTGGACGATCCGCACTTCAAGGCCAACAACGCCGACCGGTGCTTCCACTGCAAGTCGCACCTGTGCGCCGCGCTGCTCGACATCGCCAGGAAGCGGGGCTTCGCCCAGGTCGTCTTCGGCACCAACCACGACGATCTGAGCGATTTCCGCCCCGGCAACAAGGCGATGAAGGTCCATGGCGTCCGTTCTCCGCTGGCGGAGGCGGGATTGACGAAGAATGAGATCCGCGAGTTGAGCCGCCAAGCGGGTCTGCCGACGGCCGATCAGCCGGCCTCGCCGTGCCTGGCGTCGCGAATCCCCTACGGCCTGGAGGTGACGGAACAGCGTCTCAAGCAGATCGACCAGGCCGAAGACGTCCTGCGGTCGCTGGGCTTCGTCGAGTTCCGCGTCCGCCACCACGACGCGATCGCCCGCATCGAGGTCCGGCCCCAGGACATCGCCAAACTCGCGACTGAGCCGGTCCGGTCCCAGGTCGTCGAAAAGCTCAAAGGGCTGGGTTTCCAATTCGTCGCGATGGACTTGCAGGGTTTCCGTTCCGGCTCGCTGAACGAATCGCTCTCAAACGAACTGAAGAAGGCCATTCGCAGGACTTGAACCAACCACCGAAGGAGGTCACCGTGAGACATTCCAAGACCGTCGGATCGATCGTGTGCAGCAGAGCCGGATTGCTCGTGGCAATTCTCGTCATCCTGATTCCAGGTTTGCAGGCGTGGGCCGCCGGCGGGCAGGCCGGGACCGAGCCGAACCTGGTCGTGATGACCTACAACATCCGCTACGGCACGGCCAACGACGGGGACAACAGTTGGGCCAACCGCAAGGAGATCGCCATCGACGTGCTCCGCCGGCACAGTCCGGACGTCGTCGGGCTCCAGGAGGCCCTGAGATTCCAGATCGACGACATGCGGGCCGCCCTGCCGCAGTACGCCGAGATCGGCGGCGGCCGCGACGACGGCAAGACCCAGGGCGAGTACTCCGCCATCCTCTACCGCAAGGACCTGCTGGACCTGGACGACTCCGGCACCTTCTGGCTCTCGGACACGCCCGAAGTCCCGGGCTCAATCACCTGGGGCAACGCCTGCACGCGAATCTGCACCTGGGGTCGGTTCCTCCGCAAGGACACCGGGCGAGCCTTCTACCTCTTCAATACGCACCTGGACCACGTCTCGCAGTTCTCGCGGGATCGAAGCGCGATCCTGCTGGCCCAGCGGATCCGCGACCGCAAGCATCCGGACCCGATCCTCGTCACGGGCGACTTCAACGCCGGCGAGGACAATCCCGTCGTGCGGTACTTCAAAGGCGAGCAGGAGCTGCCGGCCGCGAGCAGCGATCTGGCGAAGACCCCGATTGTCCTGGTGGACACCTTCCGCGTGCTACACCCCGACGCAAAGGAAGTCGGGACGTTCCACAGCTTCAAAGGCGGCGTCACAAACAGCAAGATCGACTACATCCTCGCCCAGCCGGAAACGAAGGTGCTCCGCGCCGAAATCCTCCACGACAACCGGGACAACCGCTACCCCTCGGACCACTTCCCCGTGATCACAACGATCCGGTTCGTCGTCAGGACGCCGCAGTGAGTGGGAATCAGACCATGGACAAGAGGATTGTCCGCTGCCCCTGCGGCCAGGACCGTCATGTCCCCTCGTCCTCCTGATGCTCCTCCCGCGTGGAGGACCGCTCCCCGTTGCAGTCCAGAGAGACAATCAGCAGCGGTTCGATGACCGACCAGGAATCGTCCGGCTCAACCACAATGATCCGCCGTCTTCCGACGGCCATCCTCTCCGGATGTCGGACGTCCAATGATCGTCCGTCAGCCAAACCGATGGCAAACGGCTCGAACAGCCTTCTCCGCAGGGCCTCGCGAACGCCTTCCAGATCCGTGTCGCAATCCTCGACTCGAATCGATCTCCGGTTCCAACCAGCGTCATCATAGCTGAATCCAGCGAAAAAGGAGGCGAGGAATCGCCGCACGGCATCAATGTACGCGGCATGTCCGGCACCTGGATCCAGCCCCGGCGAAAAGCGGGCCGAATCGACGGAGGTCTCCCCGCCAGATCAGCTCGACTGCTCGTTAGCGATCCTCGACCGACTTTCGCAG
>JAAYVJ010000199.1 GCA_012517265.1 Planctomycetota bacterium
CCGACGTAGGCAAGACGTCGCCCGCAACCCAAGGACGTGCTCACACGAAGACACGAAGCCACAAAGAGGAAAGGAAAAATGAGGGGCCTCCCCAACTTCGTGGCTTTGGGGCTCTGTGTGAGAATCCGCAAAGCAGGCGTACGGCCGGCTCGTAGGGTGGGCTCTCAGCCCAGGCGTTCCTCCGCCCGCGGAGCGTGCAGGCGAATCAGGGCCGCAAATCACGAGCGACGCTCCTCCAACGCCAAGCGGTGCCCCGGAGGCCGGATTGACGCGGGAGTGAGCGCACCACCTGTCAATGACAGGTAGCAGGAGAAGCCATGATCGCCGACGCCTCTCGGGCGGAGCACCGGCCGCAACCCTTCCATCTTGAGATCCTGCTGCGACGCACTACACGCCGCGTCGCTAACGCGCGGTCGAAGGCCGGACCCTGGAAATCCTCTCAATTCGCTGCCGGGAGGCGTACGTCGTCGATGTAGACCGTATCCGATCCCGATGAGGACGCGTCGTCTTTGCTGTACTCCCACACGAATGTGTGGCTCCCTGTCCCGATGGGGAAGGAGACCTCCGCCCAGACGTATTCTCCGGACACCTCCTCTCGCAGTTTCCCGTCGATCCAGAACCTGTACACGTCGAAGCCGCGTTCAGAGGAGACTCTTCTCCAGAAGCTGATCTGCCCCTCGCCGGCGTTCGCGCGGAGAGTCAACGTGGTCGTCTGGGCGTCACCGACAGCGCCGGCTCTGGCGCTGAACCTGCCTGCATGACAAGCTTCGGACGTAACGTACCAGAGTGAATCTCCCGCCGAGGACCATCCCGTGCCGAGTTGTCCCTGTTCGAAATCTTCCATGGCGTCGTTGACGGCGGAACTCCCTCCAGGACCGCCGGGCGCGTCCGGGGTAAGTAGCCAATCGACGACATTGCTCATCAGTGGTCCCCACTGCGGTGCATCCCAGAAGGCTGTCTGGCCAGCAGGAGGTTTCCCCAGAGGCGCCGCGAGCACCACCGCTACGCGTCCTGCCCCATAAGTGCCCGTTACGATGACGGGAAGGTCACCGGCCGCGGCCTGTACGACGGCGCCCGCACGTACGGTGGCTTGATGAAGCCAGAAGACCTGGGCCGGCGTGCTCCAATCAAGTCCATCTGCGAGAGGACCCGATGGCTGCAAAGGAGCCGCACCGCCGGGCACAGGGTGCAAATCGTAGCCCAGCCCTGTGACAGTGCGCGGGGCAAGAGTCACGGGCAGCATCGGCTGGATAAGATCGGAGTTCCATGCGCCACGACCGAAACCAAAAGGCCCGCCCGTCAGCAAAACACGCCCGCCTTTTCCCACATAGCCACGCAACCAGTCGAGCCAAGCCAGTCCGTTGCTGCTGCTGGTTGGCCAAATATTGTTGTTCGCAGGTATGTCGGCAAGGACAACGAGATTGTTCCCCATCAATTCGGCGGGCGTGCCTGGGAAGGGCTTGCCGTTCCAGCCACGATTGTCGGATCCATAGAGATAGGGATCTCCGAAGGAAATCTCTGCCGCAGGTGCAACCGCCTGAAGGGCCTCCTTGATCCCGAAGTACTCGTGATAGAGGCCGTTTGCGAACCAGACGCGAGGGGCTTGCCGCCAGACGTAATTCGGCACATTTGCGCTCCCGGGCCAGGCGACCTCACCGCGCAAAGGAAGACGGTTGCTGTCGGTGTCCAAGGTCAGAGGCTCGCCGCGAACGTAATCAACGACCAAGCCGGGCCAGATATTGTCCAGGGCTCCGCCAACGCTACCCCTCGCTGCTGCCTCTCCCAAATGGGCCGTGATGGAAAACTCGCGATAACCGTTGTACGTTTTGAGCATCTGGGTACCTAGGGGTACGTCGATCCTATAGGGCACGGGCTCGCGGCTGTCGTTCCAGACACGCAGGTACAAGTCCCTGACGTCGTCGGTTTCGGTTCGGATGCGCACCGTGAACTTGTAGGCACCAGCGCGATAAAGCCTGCCAAAACCGATCTGGACGGTTTCCCCGGCAACCATGTTGGTCTTGATGAGGAGTGCCGTCCCGCCTCGTGCGTTCGAATCCGCAATGATGCGGGAGGCGGAGTTCGGCGTGTCGGCAGCATTTGGATGGGTTGAGAACGGCTCGCAATACTCTGCCAGTGAGTCGCTGGTCACCGGGGTCGCAACGGGTGCCAAGTTCACGTCCGGCACCGGGGGCAGCGCAGGGAGCGTGGACACAGGGCCGTCAGGCAGGTCATTCGCGGGGCCGGTGCAATCCAGCACGACAATACTCCATTTCGCCACCTGCGGCACAGTAACGGAGCCGCCCGCCAGCGGGAGCGGCTGGGCTATCGGCATCTTCATGCTGGGCTCGGTGATAATGTTGTACCCGTAGGCGGTACCAGCCGCAGGGTCAGCTCCCTCGAAGAAGAAACGCCCGCGAGCTTGCCCGTCGGGTGTGAGCAGCGTGGCGTTGGTGCCGTTCCAACCCACCGGCAGCGTGAAACTCACGACCACTTTGGTGAGGGCTACTGGCTCGGGCGAGTCCATGGTGTCGGCTACGTTCGCGGTGGCAGGCGGATTGACCAGGTGGACCAGGTACTGGCGGCGCCCCGCGCCCACGTAGTGACAATAGACGTAGTCGGACCACCATACGTCCCGTCCGGCCGCATCCACTTTCACCAGTGACGTGGGCGTTTGCACCGGCTGGACGCGTTTCCCGAAGAGCAGTCCGGCATATCGTGCCAGGAACTGCATATAGGGTGTCGTGCTGGCTTGATAGGCGAGTTGCACACCCGCCGCACCGGCCAGTGCTCCCACGTATTCTCGCTCATCGTCGTTGGCAGCGGCACTCATGTCCACAATGGCGAAAATGTGCCCTCCGGCTGCCTTCGCATTCCTCCCTCCGGTAACGTAGTAGTCGCGGATGTCTTCATACGTGCTCTTGGTACGGAAAATGTAGGCGCTGAACGCTTCCTGCAACAGGAAGCCGCCCTTGCCACGCACGATCGCGGCCTCGGTCTCGCTCTGCGTCGCCTTTCCTTCGGCGTCCGAATAGCCGGCCACCGTCCGCATCGCGTCCGCGTTGCGACCGTACACGGCATCCGGGTTCTCGGCGGTGATGCGATCGCGGATGTAGCGGATCATGGCTTCATTGGTCCAGCCGTCAAAGGGGGCCTGCCGTCCGAAGACATCCACTTGGTCGGCGTCGTACGCCAGAGGATCATCGTAGCGGAAACCTGACCAGCCGAACTGCTTCATGGAGGCTACGAGTTGGTCCGTGTGGAGCTTGAGCATGGCGGGACTCGACATGATGACCCTTGCCACGCCATCGGCGGAATTGGCCGCCCATTCACTCTCATCCTCCCGTCTTTGTCTGGAATTCACAGAAGCCGCGCCGTCGGCGCCCATGTGAAAGACAAAGAGCGGGTCGCCAGCGCCGGAAGCATCCCATTCCAGTATATCCGGCTGCTTCCGGGCCGCCTCCAGAACGCGCCAGCCAAAGGTGATGCTGTAATCCACGTAGGCGACAACCCCGATACCTTGCGTCTCAGCGAACTGCGTGTAGGCTTGAAGCTGCTCCACCGAGAAGCGTTTAAGCGTCTGACCCGACCACCAGGTGGTGCGCCCCGGCGGTGCAGTGAGCATCGTCGTGTCGCATGGGGCCCAGAAATTCAGTTCGGTCAGCGCGGCGTACTTCAGCCGTGATGGTTGGATCTCGATTGCTGCGTCGTCCGGATTGTACGGCGGCAACCGTTGTCCAATGAAGTTGTCAAAGAGCGGCGACACATCCACCGGGCTGTCGCCGCTCAGAGTGTAATCACGTATCGTCGAAACCACCTGCTGGTTGCCATCGAGGATTTCGGCAATGACCGCCGTGCCACCCGCTGCCAACCTGCCCAGTGGAAAAGTGAAGAGTTCGGGGATGCCGCTTGCCGGCACGACCAGACTCGCATCCCATACTACACGGGAATCGGCAAGGGCGCTTTCAAGACGAATACGCAAACGCGTCACCTGCCATGTCGAAGACGTGTTGAGCAGGCGGATCATCGCCACGGCATCGGCGTCGCTTTTGTAAAAGAGCTTCTCCGTCTGCGCCTGCACCACCTCCACAGGGGGAGAATTGCCGCCAGGCAATGATTCCAGCATGTACCAATCCACATCCATGTTGTCCGCAAAGAAGATCTGAATAAGATAACCACTCGTGTCGACCGGCTTGAGCAGATCAAGATCGCACGAGCGTTCGACAAAGCCGGCGGCCGGGCTCACGTCGCTGAAATCGAGCACGCCGGTAGCGCGATAATAGAAGCTATCGTCCGAACCACGCATGGAGACAGAAACCGCCTGCCCTTGGCTCGATGCCATCCGAGCCCGCAAGGTGAGGCGGTAACGCCCTGCCGGCGGAGCCGGATTGAGACCGTGGTAAGCCCATGGCCAGCCTCCAGCCGTGGTGATCCGCGCCACCGTCAGGCCCGTGGCTTCACCATCGCTCAGCAATGTCGCAATACCGCCGCGGCAACCGTTGATCCCTGCCGCGAGGTCCGGCGATTCCACCAAGACGAGCACATTCGCACTTGTGGGTGGATTCGCATTCGCAGCCCCGGTTGCCGCAGTCGCCACGATCTTGGCGTGGGCGAGAATATCCTCGTTCGACAGAGCACGGCCATAGACCACGGCCTCGTCCAGCACGCAGTCGAGCGCATCGGTGTGAATGCCGCCGCGCCCGCTGATTCTCAGTCGCGGAAGGTCCACACTGTTCGGGCTGGTCCCTATCAGTTCCCCGTTGACGAAGACCTGCGTAGTGAACCTGTCCCGCCGGAAGACCAGGTGGATCCATTCGTTCAAGGGGGCGACCAGGTTTTTCGGCGCGTGTCCGGCACTGGGCGTGAACCGGTAGTCGGCGATGTCGTAGAGCGTGAGTCCCACCTCTCCCAGCAGTGTCCAGCAGGCCAAGCGGATGGACGTGGTGTCGCTATCATGGAGAGCCATGGCATCGTTCGACGGCGCGATCATCCTGGTCGACATCACAACGTATTCCGCCGTCCACGAGTTGGCCAGGTTCGTCGCCCCCGGGAAGTTGGTGCGATCGGCCCCGAGGGTCCGATTGAAGACCGCCGCCGAGGTCGAATTGAAGAGCCCTACCTGGCCGGGCATCGGCCCGTCATAGGTCCCGTTGAGCTTGCCGCTGCCGGAATCGACGCAACTTGTCCCCGTGGTTTCATTGAACCTGTACCAGTGCAACGGCTGGGCGGCACCGACGGCCGCTTCCCAATCCGCCAACGAGTCGGCCTGGACACCCCCCACCAATGTCAGGCAGCACGCACAAGCCGTCACCACCGCGACCTTCTGCTTGTTCATGGTTCTTCTCCTCTGGAATGGAATACCCTCGTCCGTCACTCGCACCATCCACCACTCACTCACCACATTGACACACGAACTGCAATCCGCCGACCACAGAATCGTCTACCGCCCCGAAGTCCTCTCCTTCAAACGAGCCTGCAGAGCCACTGTTCGGGATGGTCACCTATCGTATGGAGCATGCCTCTGAATTGTCTTCACCACTCGGACTGGCGCTGGCCCGATCCATTTTGACCTCTGCGAATTCCAGCCAGTACTGCCTGTCTTGCTCGCTCAGGCCTCAAACCAGGGTGTCGCATTTCGATCCCGGATGAAGAAGACAATCCTATCATATAGGGACCGAGCGGCGGGAACAAGGAAAAAGTGACAGACAATAACGAAGTTGTTAAGAGCCGCGTTGGAGTCTGGAAGTCGTGTCGGGGAAACCGGAGTCAGAAACTACGTATAAGTGCTCACGGTGGCAAGACATCACGTCGAAGCGTTACGGCCAGAGGCACGATTCCCCCCCCCCCGGCGGATGTTCCGCCGGAGAAAGGGCGTTATCTGGTACTTCCTTTTCCATCGCTTTCTTCCCCGACTTCCGTCGCGATCCTCTTCTCGCATGGCTGGCGTATTTCGCGGCAAACAAACGCTGACTCGTGCCCGGATTTGTGAACCCGCTTTTTCCGGGGAGCCGGGACGGCGTCAGGTGCTTTTCTCTGTGCCGATCGGGGAAATCTGTGGATGAACTGTTGAGGATTTGCGGTTTGGTCGTCCCGATGGCGGGGGATCCGGGCGGAAGACCGGCGGATGCGGAACGATCGCGGGAGCCGTAACGCACCTCCTTTGCACAACAGGAGATGCGCGACGGTGAGGTTTCGGGAATCGGCTTTGATAATGTGATGGGGCGGGGTATTATCGCACGTGCAGGTTTGCGGCCCGCACGGACCGGGCTCTGTCCGGGCGGAGGAGGCCGAGATGTGGCGGCAAACGACGGAGTCCTGTTGCCTTGGGGCGGAATTGCCGATAGAATGGCGTGGGCCCGAATGTCCACGGCCGGAGTCGGCCGGGACGGGCGCCGGCTCGTCCGCCGGATGCGGACGCGATGGAAAGTCAGGCAGACACGTATGCAATGCCAGATCTGTAACAAACGAACCGCCACCATCCATCTGACTGAAATCAACGATGGGGTGCGCAGCGAAATGCACATCTGCGAGACCTGTGCCGCTGAGCAGGGGGTAACGGCCCAGAGCCAGATGTCGATCAACGAGCTGCTCAGCCACCTGCTGGCCTCGCAGCCGTCCGACGACGAGATGTTCGGCCCCTCGGAGAAGGATCAGGTCTGCCCGAGCTGCGGGTTCACGCTGGACCGGCTGCGGAAGGAAGGCTCGCTGGGGTGTCCGGCGGACTACAAGGTGTTCGAGGCGGCGCTGGTGCCTTTGATCGAGCGGGCCCACAACGGCAAGAGCACGCATTGCGGGAAGGTGCCGACGAAGGTGCCGACGGACACGAAGAAGTTCGTGGAGCTTTCGACGCTGCGGCGGCAGTTGGAGGAGGCCGTCAAGGCCGAGGATTACGAGCTGGCCGCGAGATTGCGGGACCAGATGAAACAAATGCAATGACGGGAGGAAGGCGCGGAAGTGGAAGCACGGAAGGCAGGGGGCATGGCGCGTGGGGGTCGGTTCCGCCTTTCGGGTTTCTCGCTTCACACTTGACCTTATGACTATGGAACTGCGTCAGATCAGCCGGGACATTACCGATTGGTTCAGTGGGTCCGGGCCCATGTCCGACATCGTCGTCTCTTCGCGAATCCGCCTGGCCCGCAACCTGGCCGGGCACCGCTTCCCCGGCAGTTGTTCGGTCGAGGAGAAGGCCGAGATCCTCGACGTGCTCAAGTCCGTCCTGCTCTCGCTCGACCTGGGCGACGAGGTCTTCTATCTCAGCCTGGACAAGGAGTCGGAACTGGCCCGCAGTTTCCTCGTCGAACGGCACCTCATCAGCCGCCACCACGCGATGGCTTCCGGCCCGCGCGGCGCCGTCATCACCAAGAACGAATCCTTCACCGCCATGCTGCTCGAAGAGGACGCCCTGCGCCTGCAGGTCCTCCGTTCGGGGTGCCGCCTGTCGGAGTGCGCCGCCCAGATCGACAAGATCGACAGCATGATCGAGGAACGAGTCGAGTACGCCTTCAGCCCGCGCTTCGGCTACCTCACCGCCTGCCCGACCAACGTCGGCACCGGCATCCGCGTCTCGGTCATGCTCCACATGCCCGCCCTCAAAATGACCGGCCAGATCGAGAAGTGCCTGGCCGCCGCCAAGGACATGAACCTCGCTGTTCGCGGCCTGTTCGGCGAAGGCACCGAGGCCGCCAGCGACCTCTACCAGATCTCCAACCAGGTCACCCTCGGCGTCAGCGAGCAAGCCATCGTCTCGGAATTCGAGAACGTCATCATCCCCGAGATCACCGAGTACGAAAAGGCCGCCCGCAAGCAGCTCCTGACCAAACAGGCCGAAGCCCTCGACGACAAGATCGCCCGCGCCATGGCCCTGCTCCAGAACGCCCACCTGATCAGCTCCCAGGAGGCCCTCTTCCTCCTGAGCCACCTGCGCCTGGGCCTCAATATGCACGAGCACATGGGCGTCAGCACGCCCGCCATCGAGCGGCTCTGCGCCCTGGGCGCCCCCGGGCCCGACCGCCACAGGCTCTCCATCCGGACGATCAACCGGCTCTTCATGCTCACCCTCCCGGCCCACCTCCAGCTCAACTACGGCCAGCCCCTGGACGCCACCCGCCGGGACGCCCTGCGAGCCAGGATCATCCGGGAAGCCCTCAATCCGCAGTGAAAAGAGCGGGCGGGACGCCGCATAGAAACGTCAAAGCGTGGAAGGGTAGAAGCGTTGGCAAAGGCGCAACGTCGTGGCCCGTGCCCCTGGCCCGCGGCCTGACTGCGGCCGTGTCCTTGCGCTCGTCCTACCGATTCCGGCCTCCGGCCGGGTCGGTCACTCGCCGAGACTCTTGATGAAATCCCCTGCGACGTCCGCCGACACCTCTCCGGCGGCCACCTTGTGCAGGACGTCCTGGGCCATGGAGGCGCGCCGGACCTGGCGGAATCGCGAGGAGAGTTCCCGCGTCCCGATGCCCCCGGCGATATCGTGGCCGAGCGACTGATCGACCGGCGTCAGTTCGAACACTGCGGTTCGGCCCTTATGCCCGTAGCCGCGGCATTCCGCGCACCCGACCGCCCGGCGGACGGCTTGCGGAACGGGAACCTGATGGCGATCGAACAGCTCACGATCCTCCGCAGTCGGCTCCGACTCTCGGGCACACGCCTGGCAGAGCCGCAGAACCAGATTCTGCTGGATCACCAGTCGCAGGGCCCCGCCGATCATGTACCGCGGCACGTCCATGCTGCCCAGGGCGTCGATCACCATCGACGCGTTGCGGGCGTGGACCGTCGCCAGGACCAGTTGCCCGGACAGTCCGGCCCGGGTCGCCGTGGTCGCCGACTCCCGGTCGCGAATCTCGCCCACCAGGATCACGTCCGGGTCCATCCGCAGGATCACCCGCAAACCCTCGTACATCGTGAATCCCCGCTTCTCGTTGACCTCCAGTTGGCGCACGCGCGGCAGGCGAAACTCCACGGGATCCTCGATCGACATGACGATGAGGTTTCGCTGCTTGAGCGTGTTGGTCAGCGAGTACAGGGTGGTCGTCTTTCCGGACCCGGTGCCGCCGGCGACCAGAACCAGGCCGTAGGGAGCCTCGATCACCTTCTGCACCGCTTGAAGGTCTTCGTCTTGCATGCCGAGGTTGACCAGGTCCCGCAGGTTCCGGCTGGACGAGAGGAAGCGGAAATGAATGGCGTCGCGGTCGCCGACGGGGGCGATCGTCACGCGCATATCGTGCTGCACCCCGTCCATTTCCAGGGAGATGAAGCCCTCTTGCGGAATGAACGACTTATCGATGTCCAGATCGAGCAGCACCTTCACCTGGTTCAGAAGCCGCTTACGCAGAACGTCCGGGATGGGCGACTTCTCGTGGATCACGCCGTCGACGCGGTAGCGAACGTACTTGCCCTCCGCGAACGGGTCCAGATGAACGTCGGTGGCGCCCTCCGCGATCGCCTCCGTCAGGATCGTGATCAGCGGTTCCGAAACCTCCTTGACGCCGCCGATTCCGGAGCGAACGACAACCCCATTCTGCTGCAACTGTTCCATAGCGCCACTCCCAGAGCCTTTCGCCAGGTCCATTCATCCGATTCTCGTGCCTGGGCGGGACCGGCTCCGCCAGGACCGTGCCGGCGCGAGTCCCCGCATGCCGCAGGCGCCACCATCCCGAACCTCGGGCCCGCCACCCCACGCCGCCGGGAGTCATCCTACCCTGCAAGCCGGGCCGACGCCGGGCACGTTTTCCTCCCGTCTACGGTCGCAGAGGGCCCTCGGATCGATGAACAAGAGCCATCCGCGAAAATTCCCGCCGTCCCGGCCCGCAGCCGCCTCCGGCGGCACGCCGCGTAGAAGCGTGAAGTCGTGGCCCGTGCCTCGTTCCCAGCAGCCGGCCACAGACCGAACAACCTCGGGCGGCTTGAGGTCCTCTCCGACTGTTGACGCTTTACGCTCCACATTCGCCGCTCGCCCTTGACAAATTGGCCCCCGCGACGGATAAACCTCCGTGGAGTGCGGGCGAATCAGAGAAGACATGGTTGAGCTATTCGACGAGCACAGCACGTCGGATTCATGAGGGCGCCATGAGCAAAGAGGGGAACGGGAACGCCGATAGGAACGCCGATCTCCCGATCGGCAAGAACCATCAGGCCAATCGGGAGATTGGCGATCCCGGGGGGCCCGCCGGCTGTTGGAGGTCCCGCGGATACCTGCCGCACTTTGACGGCAGCGAAGCAACGCAGCATGTGACGTTTCACTTGGCGGACAGCCTGCCGCACGAGACGCTCGAACGGATGGAAGAGGAATTGCGCCTGCTGCCATCGGACCAGCGGAACATCGAGCGACACATACGCGTGGAGGACTGGATCGATGCCGGTCACGGCTCGTGCGTGCTTCGCGAGCCGGTCGTGGCCGCCCTCGTCCAGGCGACATTTCTGCACTTTGACGGCGTGCGATATCGCGTGCTGGCGTGGGTGGTGATGCCGAACCACGTGCATGTCCTGTTTCAGCCGATTCATGGCTGGACGGTCGCCAAGATCGTGGCCTCCTGGAAGAAATTCACAGCCCGGCGGATTTGCGACTTCCGCAGAGCCAAGCAAGCCAACAACGGGAACGCCGATAGGAACGCCGATCTCCCGATCGGCAAATCCAACGAGTCCGACAAGTCCGCTAACGCCGCGATCGCCGATCTCCAGATCGGCAAGAACCATCAGGCCAATCGGGAGATTGGCGTTCCCG
>JAAYVJ010000017.1 GCA_012517265.1 Planctomycetota bacterium
AGATCGCGTCGGTCCGGCTGCTCGGCAGCAAGGCCAAGATCCCGTGGTCCCGCACGGCCGAAGGTCTGGTCATCACGATGCCGCAAGAGAAGCCCTGCGACCACGCGGTCGTCTTCAAGATCAAGCCGAAGAAGTGATCATATCAAGGCCGAAAACGATCGGGGCGCCGTCATGAAGACGACGCCCCTTTTTCTTGGTTCATCACGGAATCGGGGGGCTGCGTTCGCCTGCGAATGCGCCCCCCGACGCAGGTTGAGGGTCCCTCTCAGGGGCTCTGCCCCTGAAACCCCGGCATTTTGCGCTTTGCGCCAGCAGCATGGCAGGCGTGCTTCGCACGCGTGGCTCGTGACCCATGGGCGGTGGTCCGGATCGCGAGTCACTGAACGAAAGACTTCCCTCGTGCGCGGGCCAGGTCTTTCACTTCGCTGCGATCCGTTCAGAATGACAGACGGAAGCGCAGGAATCGATCCGAACCGGCATCAGAGGGAGTTTCCGCAACGTGACGATGGCATTCCAGGCACGCGAGAAGATCACTCTTTTCCGTCTATTGTACCATTGGCCCAAAGCGCGAAATGCCGGGGGTTTGGGGGCAGCGCCCCCAAGCCGGGATCGGTCTTCCCCGCAATTCCGCGGAGAACCTTTTCTTGCTCTCCCCGTGTTACGGGAGACGTGTCACGAGCCACGGGTCACGGCTCACGGATCTTGATGTAGCGGTCGGCCCAGGTCAGGAAGGTGGGCCAGTTGGGGCCGGTGGTGTGGCCGCCGCTGTGCTCGCGGAAGGCGAGTTCGCCGTCCATCAGTCCGGTCTCCCTGGGCGGGTACTCGGCGGTCCCCAGGTCTCGTTTGCCCAGCAGCTTGTACACCGGCCCGGCTGCGACCGCGGCCATGAAGCTGCCTTTCTGGTCCACCCAGCCGCCCTCGGCGCCCGGGCCGGACATCGCGCCGTAGCTGATGAACGTGGGCCGGGGGGCGCACATCGCGATCAGCTCGTGCGCGTCCACAGGCAGATCGCCCGCGTTGAGCGGTCCGCCGTACTTGAGGAAGTTGCCGGCCATCCAGTGGTACTCGCCGCTGCCGGTGAGGTTCTCGACGAGCTCGCCCCAGTTGCGGCGGTGCAGTTTGGCGCCGCCTTCGCCGGAGGAGCCGATGAAGCCGATCGCGAAACGCTGATCGTAGGCCATCGCGACGAGCGCCGCCTTGCCGTAACGAGAGAGCCCTTCGATGCCGACCTGCGTGGCGTCCACCGCCTTGTCGGTCTCGAAGTAGTCCAGCGCCCGGCTGGCGCCCCAGGCCCAGGCCCGCAGAGCGCCCCAGTCGTCGGGCTTGCGGGGCCGGCCTTTGTTGACCAGGCCGATGATCCCGGAGGTGAGCCCCGCGCCGCTGTCGGCCTGAATGCTGTTGGGGACGAGGATCGCGTAGCCCCAGCCCTTGGCGAGCACTTGCTGCTGCCAGGTCGGCCCGCCGCCGCCGAACGGACCGGCGGGGCCTCGGGAGGCAGTCGTTGCTCCCGGTCTGTTTCCGCGGCCCGGCCCGAATCCGCCGGGCCAGGCGAATCCGAACTCCATCATCACAGGCACCGGACCGGTCGCCTTGGCCGGCGTGGTGAGCGTCAGTTGGATGTCCACGGTGATGGCCGGATAGGAGGAGTTGTCCACGTGGCCCACGAGTTTCTTGGTGACGACCGGGATGTTGGCGTCCGTCTCCTCCGTCGTGCCGGTCACTTCCCACGTCACCTTGGGCACGTTGGGGGGCACGCGGCCGTAGACTTCGCGGTCGAAGTCCTCGACGATCTCCGGCCGGCGCTGGTTCCACCACGTCTCGGCGGTCGTGACCTTCTGTCCGTTCTTGAGCGTCAACGGGTCCGGCAGATTCGGATAGGGATTGGCCTTGGCCTCGTCGTAGTTGGCGTAGTTGGGCGCCTTGGCGTTCATGCCCTCGGCCCCCGGCCGCAGCGACGTGATGCCGAGCTGTTCCATCATGTTCCGGTGATCCTGCTGCGCCGTCAGCTTGGGAGGCGCAGGCGCCTCAGCCCCACCTGCCCATGAGCCGGCACATAAGACCGGCACGATCAAGCCAAGCGACCACCGAACCGACCGAATTGCGACAGTGTGCATAAACCTCTCCTCAATTCCGACTTCCATGTACCCATAGGACTATCTGCAGGACAAACAGCGCTGCAATGAAAAAGATCTCACGATATCCGCGCCAGGGAATTCTGCATCGTGCGCACCAGGCCAACGGAACGAAAACCGCGACCATCCCCACCAGAACGGAGTCGAACGCCAGGATCAGAAAGGAAAGGTTCCTGAGACCCTCCCAAGCCATCGGCAGACCGACCGCGGCTGTCATTCCGAGCAATCCCATCCGGAGGTATTTGAAGATGAATAGGCCCAGTCGCTCAGGACCCCAGCCGCGAGCGATCCGAACGAAGGAGACCCACAGCCACGCGAGGAGTCCGAGCCAGAGGGCCAGCGCTCCGACTACAACGATTGCCTTGGTGGATCCGCCCCGGCCTTCGATCCAATTCCAGGATTTGGCCACACACCCTACGGCGAAAAAGAAGCTCCACACCGCCACGATCCAGAAGAAGATGCTCATCTCCGCAAGGGTGCGCCCTTCGAAGTGCTCCCGCAGCGCGCTGGGTCGCTTGCGGGGTCGATCGACAAGGTTCGGAATCAGGTCGTCCGTCATGGCATCAGTCTCTGGAAGACGCTGTGGGTCGCCATAGATCTTCGCGCAGACACGGATCCTCAACCAACACCGCTCCATGCTAACACAACCGGCCGATGTCAACAACCAAGGTTTCCGTGAAAACAGATCGGCGTCAC
>JAAYVJ010000200.1 GCA_012517265.1 Planctomycetota bacterium
CAAATCGCTGCGCAAGCTCAGGGCGCCGGCTTGGCGTCCAGGGGGCGGTAGTTCACGTTCAGGGCCTTCAGCCGCTTGACGTGCTCGGCCAGGCGAGTGAGAAATCCGTCGTAGTTGCGGTCCTGCGGGCCGGACCAGAACACTTCGGCCAGGGCCGCCGCACGCGGGTAGGTCATGTATTGGCGATGGCTCTCTGTGGAGATGTACTCGCCCCAGAGCTGGCCTTGTCCGCCGAGGACGTGTTTGGCCTGCTCGGCGTTCAAAGCCGCCGGGATCGGCTCATAGGCGTAGACTTTCGCCAGCGGCACGTCGCCGCCGATGGCCTTGGGCTCGGACGCCGGCGGGCCCTGGTAATAGTCGAAGTACGTATGCGAGGTCGGCGCCATGACGACGTCGTGTCCGGCCTGGGCCGCGGTGATGCCCCCCTGCTCACCCCGCCAGCTCATCACGATCGCGCCGGGGGCCAGGCCGCCCTGCAGAATCTCGTCCCAGCCGATCAGTTGCCGGCCGTGGGCGGTCAGGAATGAATCCATCTGCCGGATGAACCAACTGTGCAGTTCCTCCTCGCTCGACAGGCCCAGTTCCGCGATCAGCGTCTTCATCTCGGGGCACTTTCGCCAGTGGTCGATATTGGCCTCGTCGCCTCCGATGTGGATCTCTTTGCTCGGGAACAGCTCGATCACTTCCGCCAGCACATCCTGCATGAAGGCAACGGTCGCCGGCCGCGGGGCCAGGACCCCCTCGTGGGCCGTCCATCGCCGGTCCGCCGGCAGAGCGGCGAGCTTCTCGGGATACAGTCCGAGCTGCGGATAGGAGACGATCGCGGCCCCCGTGTGGGCGGGCATCTCGATCTCCGGCACGATCGTGATGTGCCGCTCAGCGGCGTATCGCACGAGATGGCGGATCTGATCCTGCGTGTAGAACCAGCCCACCCGCGAGGCCTCGTCGCCCCGCGATTCGGGAGGCTTCAAGATCGTGGTGAAGTCCATCTTCGAGCCGATCTCCGCGAGACGAGGGTACTTCCTGATCTCGATCCGCCAGCCCTGGTCGTCGGTGAAGTGGACCTGAAGGCGATTGAATTTGTGCAAAGCCATCGCGTCGAGGAACCGTTCGAAGTCCGAAACGGGAATGAAATGCCGGGCCGGATCGATGAGCAGCCCCCGCCACGCGAAGCGAGGATAGTCGGTGATCCGCACGCAAGGCACGACCCAATCGACGCCGCTGACCCTCTCCGAGCTGAAAACCGCAGGCGGCAACAACTGCCGCAGCGTCTGAACGCCATAGAACAACCCCGCCCTCCCCGCGGCCTGAATCCGGATCGCCGACGTCGCGACATCCAGCTCGTACCCTTCCTCGCCCAGCCGGTCCTTGAGCGATGGCTCGACCCGCAAAACAATCGCATTCGAGCCGGACGAGACTCCATTCCCCATCCCCAGCCGAAACCCCATTGCCCCAGCCAGCGAGTCAATCAGTCCCGTCGCCTCGGCCGCCGCGTCCCCTTCCGCGACAACCCGCGTAGTCGGCGTCACAACGAATACCCCCTCGCGCTGTTCGCAAGCAACTGGAGCCGGGATGACGCTCACCCCGCCCGCCGCAATGCCAGCCCAGAAGCACACCAGAACCGCCACAATGCTGAAGACCTGCCGTTCACACGCACGCACGATCATAGGCACCTCCCATTCCCATCCGTCAACGCCCTGCAGGGCCGTTGGCATCTTCAGGCACTGAATTATACCGACGACGAACAAAGCGAACAGAAGGAACGGCCGGGGAGCCCGCCCTACCGCTGCCGCCTCTTCCGAGTCGTGGCTCGTGGGCGGTGCCCCGTGGTACGTTCAGGTTGCGCCTTTCCCGTTCTGTTGCGATCCCTTCCGAGGCTTTGCGCCTCGACCTTGGCACCTCGCACTTGGCGAGCGAAGATGCCGCGTTACAGCGGCACTACGAGCAAGACCCACCCTGGCTCAGCTCTGACTTCCCACTTTCATTGACCCCGGCGCGACCCTTGCGATCGGGGGCCGGGCGTGCTATAAGTGGGCTTTCGACATGGCTTTGGGAACGTACGCATGGGGCACATCAAACAGATGCCTTCGCCGGCAGGGATGCAGAAGACCGAGTGGGTCGTTCCGCCGGCCGACGGACGCGCCGAGGAACTCGCCAAATCGCTCAGGGTCTCGCCGCTGATCGCGCAGCTTCTGATCAATCGCGGGATCGTCGAGGCCCGCGAGGGGAGCGTCTTTTTGCAGCCCAAGCTCACCGAGTTGATTCGCCCGGCCCAGATGCCGGGGATCGGCCCGGCGGTGGCGAGGATTCGCCGGGCCATGGACAAAAAAGAGAAGATCACCATCTACGGCGACTACGACGTCGACGGGATCACAGGCCTCTCCATTCTCTGGGAATTGCTGACGCTGCTCGGGGCCCAGGTCGATTACTACATCCCCCACCGCATCGACGAGGGTTACGGGCTGAACGCCGACGCGGTCCGCGCGCTGGCCGAGGGGGGCACGCGACTGCTGGTCACCGTCGACTGCGGGATCTCCGCGGTCGCGGCGGCGAACCTGGCGAAGGAACTCGGCGTGGACCTGATCGTGACGGATCACCACCAGCCGGGAGCGGCTATGCCCGCCGCGGTGGCCATCGTGCATCCGGCGTTGGAGCCCTCCTATGCGAACCAGGACTCGGCCGGGGCGCTGGTGGCCTACAAACTGGCCTGGGCGATCGCGGAGGAATTCAGCCGGGGGCCCAAGCTGGAGCCCAAGCTCCGCGAGTTCATGCTCAACGCGACCAGCCTGGCGGCCATCGGCACGGTCGCGGACGTCGTCGACCTGCGGGGCGAGAACCGCGTCGTGACCAAGTTCGGGCTGCAATCCGTCGCGGACACCAAGCTCTGCGGCCTGCGGGCCCTGATCCAGTCGGCGGGCCTGGCGGGCAAAGGCGTCGACAGCACGGCGATCGGCTTTCGCCTGGCGCCGGTGCTCAATGCCGCGGGCCGAATGGGGCACGCGCGACTGGCGGTCGAGCTGCTGACCAGCACCAGCGAGATGCGGGCCATGCAGATCGCGGAATACCTCAAGGACCAGAACGTCCAGCGACAGCAGTGCGAGAGGAAGATGCTCAAGCAGGCCTGCGACATCGTGGTCGAGCGAGGCCTGAACCATCCCGACCGGCGGAGCATCGTGCTCGGCGGCGAAGCGTGGCACGCGGGCGTGTTGGGCATCGTCGCGTCCCGGCTGGTCGACCGCTTTTTCCGCCCGGCGATCATGATCAACGCCTCGCCCAACGAGAACGGCGTGGCGCAGGGCTCGGCCCGTTCGATCCCCGGCTTCTGCATGCTCTCGGCGATCCAGGCGTGCTCGTCGCACCTGACGAGCTTCGGAGGCCACAAGATGGCGGCCGGACTGACGCTGCCGCCGGAGAACATCGAGGCTTTCGCGGCGGATTTCGAGACCTACGCCGCGGCCAACCTTCAGCACGAGGACATCGTCGCCAAGATGCACATCGACGCGGTGGTCCCTCTGCGGCAGTTCACGCGGGACCTCGTCCGCCAGCTCGACCTGCTCGGCCCCTACGGCGAGGGCAATCCCAAGCCCATCTTTGCGACCAAGGGCGTGAGACTGGCCGCGGCCCCCCGGCGGTGCGGCTCGACGAACGACCACCTGCAGTTCGCGATCACCGACAACACCAGCACGATCCGCTGCGTCGGCTTTCGCATGGGAGGCCTGGAGAAGAAGCTGGTCGACCACGAGTTCTTCAACATCGCCTACGAGCCGACGCTCAACCACTACAACGGCAACAGCACGGTCGAGTTCATCGCGGTGGACATTCAGTTCGAGTAGGGCTCAGTCTCACCCAAACCGTGGTGCATCCTGGGAATGGTACATTCTCTTTGGCACCTCCTTTGTGAGATGATCTGGTGAGATCTTTCTCTTGATATCTGCTTTAATGTACGCTACGATATTAAAATATTTGGCACATTATTTTAATTCCCTTTACTCGATTGAAATGGGCTTCACCCATGGACCCGAGAGCGTTTGGTCCTCAAAAAACCGGTGAATTGGTCAGAATCCAGGTCCCCGAAGAGGACTGGGCTTTCATTCCTGATCCACCTCCACCCAAGTGGGAATTCCCGAGTCGGCTCTGGCCCATGGTCGTGAAAGCGAGAGAGGGGCTTGCTCGACTTGATGGGATCGGTCGGACATTGCCTAATCCAGAACTGCTTCTTCGCCCCCTGGAGAAGAGGGAAGCGATCCATTCCTCGAGTCTTGAAGGGACGTACGCTACACCGAGGGAACTGTTGCTCTTCGAGCTTGAACCGCTGGAACCCAAGTCAGAAAATGATCCGGTCAATGCATGGCGTGAGGTCTCGAACCATAGTCGCGCTTTGCGTCAGGGAATGAGTCTGCTTGCATCCCTGCCATTCTGTCTGCGTCTCATCCGAGAATTGCACGCAACTCTACTGAACGGCGTGCGAGGAAAGGACAAAGCGCCAGGGGATTTCCGCAAGTGCCAGGTGCACATTGGATCAGACAGACGGTTTGTCCCTCCCCCGCCCAGCCGACTTCAGGAATGCTTGGACGTTTTCGAGAAGGAACTGAACCGGGCCGACTCCAACTACGACCCCTTGGTGCGCGCGTGCCTCCTTCATTATCAATTCGAAGCGATCCACCCCTTCATGGATGGAAATGGTCGCGTCGGACGCGTGCTTCTGTCTCTTTTGGTCTACAAATGGTGTGGACTCACGATGCCCTGGCTGTACATGAGCGCTTTCTTCGAGAAATACAAGGATGAATATATAGACAATCTGTTCCGAGTGAGCACAAAAGGAGATTGGGAAACTTGGATCGTTTTCTGCTTAAGAGGCACGATAACACAGGCAGAGGATGCAATTCGACGATGCGATGCACTTCGTCAGCTTAGGGAGCGGTTCATTCGAGAAGCCGGAAAGGTGAGCGTTCGCGCCCATGCGATCATCGATGATCTATTCACGTCTCCGGTGGTGCGGATATCGCAATTGCCCAAGAAATACCCTGTCACCTACCCAACCGCCAAAGCCGATGTTCTGGCTTTGGTGGAGAAGGGCATCCTGCAGGAAATCCCTGACGTAAGGCCCAAAGCCTACTTCGCACCAGGCATTTTCGAGATTGCCTACACCGAATGAGAGACGGCATTCCGAGACCGGTGGGCATCAACCATATATCAGCCTGAGACTTCACTTTGCGTCAGGGGACTCTCTCGGCTTCGACCTTCTCGATCTGGAACTGGCCGAGGGCGGTGGCCATGTTGAAGAAGTCGCCGGGCTCGCCGTTGCCGACGGCCAGGGCGATGTGGCCCGCGTCGTAGCCTCCGCGACCGCCGCTCTTGAAGGCCGCGTCCAGGCCGACCCACTTGCCGCCGATCCAGGCCTGCGTCCAGGCGTGGCCCCCGAAGCCCTGCCGGCCGCCCCATTCCTGCACGTACGCGACGCCGACCACGACCTGCGAGGGGATCCCGACCGCCCGGCACAGGGCCGCGGTCAGGACCGCGAACTCCGAGCAGTCGCCCTGGCGGCTCTCGACTACCTCGGCCGCGGAGGCATAGCCCACGGACAGGCTCTTGTTGTCGATGTACCTGGCGACGAAGGCCTCGATCCGGCCGGCGGCCTGGGCCGCGTCTTTCGCGTCGCCGACGGCCTCGCGGGCCAGGGCGACGATCTTCTCGTTGTCGCACTGCAGGAACCGGGTCGGCTGGGTCGCCTCGCGCAACGCCGGATCGTTGCCTTGGTAAGGGAACTCGCCGCCGGCCGGCGCGGCGACCGGGCGGACCTCCAGGACCACCTTGCCCTCCGGCGTCCGCGTCGCCTTCTGGTTGTCCGTCGTGGGGATCGTGAAGTCCGCAGCCGGGCCGGGGTTGAGCGTATATGTGATCGCGGCGACGGAATGAACGTCCTCGATCGGCTCGGGGCTCTTGACGAACATCCGGTCGATCAGGTCCAGGACGTCGTTCTTGCCCAGGGCGAACTCCTTGGGGCAGTCGACCATCTCGATCACCATCCCGGCCATCGGAACGACGCTCTTGAGCGTTCGCATCTCGTCGTCCACGTAGCTGGTGGTGACGACGTTCCCCGCGCCGGGCATGGTCATCGCGGTGACCACCTCGGTCAACTTCACGACACGGCCGAGCAGATCCACCTCCTTCTTGTCCTTGATCGAGACCTTGGCGGTCAGGCCCTGCATAACCTCCGGGCTGAAGATGCTCGCGGAGTACTCGACGCCGGGCTTGAGCCCCTTCTCCAAAGTCAGCAGGCGCAAGCCCTCGGACATCAGCGCCCCTTGCGGCCATTGGATCGTGCTCTTCTGGTCGGCGCCGGCCTGGGTCGCGACGACGTCGACCGTGCCGTCCTCCCTGACGACGCCGACGGTCTTCATCGTCGTCATGCTGGCCAGGGACTGCACGGACTCGAACCGCAGGGGCTTTCCGTCGGGGGTCTCGACGCTCGTCTCGGTCATCGTGATCGTCACCGGAATTCCTATCCGGCTGATCGTGATGCTCACCTGCTCGCTCGTGGTGACCTTGCCTGCCTCCACCGTTCGGGTGTGGACGGAATGTCCGATCTTCTTGCCCTCCATGAAGACGGCCAGGTAGTCCGTCTCGGTGAGAGGCTCCACGCCCTCGCCCTCGACGGCTGCGGGCGTCGGCGCCTCCTGGACATTGACCATGGCCGGCTCCGGGCGGCGCGCGATCAGCCCATTCCACATCAGGGCCAGCACAACGAGCAGAAGCAGCACCGCACAGAAGAGAATCAGGGCGTTTCGACGTTTCATTCCGGGCACTCCTGGACAGTCTTTTGTTTCTCACGCGAGGGAGCGTTCGACGGCCCGCGCAAGGCCGTCGGCTCGCCGCCTTTGTAGCCGATTCGAGAGCCAGATGATAGCACCAGCCGTGCCGTTTTTCATCCGAAATCGCCCGAAATGCCGATACTGCCAGAGACGAAACGCGTGGTCCTTCCCAGTTGCACCGCCAGGCGTTGCGGCGTAGAATGCAAGCCTGCAAGAATGGGATCACTTGCCCGGTTCCTCGGTTAGGATGCCACAAGCATGAACATGGATGAGTTGTTGGGTCTGGTCTCTTCGAATCCGGCGATCGCCGTCCGGATCGATTCGCGCAAGGTACAGCCCGGCGACGTCTTCGTCGCAATCCAGGGCGCCTCCTGCGATGGGCACCAGTTCATCGGCCAGGCGATCGCCAAAGGCGCCCGGTACATCGTCGTAGGGGCGGGTTTCAAACCCGCCCACGCGGAATCCACTCCTGCGGCGACCTTCATTTCCGCCGAGAGCCCCGCCGTCGCGGCGGGCCTGCTGGCCCAGGCTTCCAAGGGCAATCCGAGCAGCCACTTGACGTGCCTGGCCGTCACAGGGACCAACGGAAAGACGACCGTCACCTTCCTGGTCCGCGCCTGCGTCGAGTCGGCCGGGAGCAAGTGCGGCCTGATGGGAACCGTGGTCTACGACACCGGGTCGGGCGCGACGGTCTCGTCCCTCACGACGCCCGACTGTCTGACCATCGCGGACGCCCAGAAGCGAATGGTCGACGGCGGCGCGACCCACATGGTCATCGAGGCCAGCAGCCACGCGCTGTCTCAGGACCGCCTGGCGGGCGTGGATTTCCGCGCTGCGGCCTTCACGAACCTGACCGGCGACCACATGGACTACCACCTGACCGTGGAGAACTACCTGGCGGCCAAGACCCGCCTGTTCACCGCCCTGGCCCCGAACGCCTGCGCGGTGCTGAACAAACAGGCCCCCCAGTCGAACTGGATCGCCCAGGCGACGAAGGCCCGCGTCTGCTGGTACGCCGTGGACGAACCTGCGGACCTGACGGGGCGCATCCGCTCCATGACCGTTTCCGGAACGGAGTTTGTGCTGGAGCACAAAAGGCAAACGGCCCTGGTCAAGACACCCCTGCTGGGTCGTCACAACGTCGCCAATCACCTGGCGGCAGCCGGCCTTTGCCTGGCCGCCGGGATGGATCTGGAGGCGGTGGCCGCCGGGCTGTCCTCGCTCCAGGGGGTCCCCGGCCGGCTGGAGAAGGTGGGCGATGGGGACGTCGCGGTGCTGGTCGACTACGCCCACACCGACGACGCCCTGCAGAACGTCCTGACGACCCTTCGGCCCCTGTGCAAGGGCCGGCTCACGGTCCTGTTCGGCTGCGGCGGCGACCGCGACCGGACGAAGCGGCCCCGAATGGCCCAGGTGGCCGAGCGGCTGGCCGACACGATTATCGTCACCAGCGACAACCCGAGGACCGAGGACCCCGACGCCATCATCGGCGAGATCCTCACGGGCTTCGAAGACCCCGGCTGCGAGCGAATCACCGTGGAAGCAGATCGCAGAAAGGCCATCGAGCTGGCCATCGAGAACGCCCGCCCGGGCGACATCGTGCTCCTGGCCGGCAAGGGCCACGAGACGTACCAGATCATCGGCAAAGAGAAATTCGACTTCAGCGACCAGGACATTGCCCGGCAATGTCTGAGAGAGAGACAATGCAGCCCATCCTGACAGAGGTCCTGACCCGGATCCTCGGGGCGACCGTCGGAGGCCGGCCCGCCGGGACAGAAGAGAAGGCATCCTATATTACCGGCGTCAGCACGGACTCCCGGACGATCCAGCCGGGCGACTGTTTCTTCGCCCTCCCGGGCGAGAACTTCGACGGCCATGATTACGTGGCCCAGGTCATGCAGAAAGGCGCGGCCTGCGCCGTCGTGAGCCGGGACGTGCCCGATGCTGCGGGACCCGTCCTGAAAGTGTCAAATACCGTTCGAGCCCTCGGCGATCTCGCCCGCGCGTACCGGCTGATGAACCCCTTCAAAGTGGTGGCCATCACCGGGTCGGTCGGCAAGACCACGACCCGCCAGATCGTCCACCACGTCCTGAGCAAGCGATTCCGCACGCATCAGGCCCAGAAGAGCTTCAACAACAACATCGGCCTGCCCCTGACTCTGCTGGGCGCAAAGCCTCAGGACGAGGTGATCGTCGCCGAGATCGGGGCCAACCATCCCGGCGAGATCGCCGAGCTGACGCGGATCGCCCTGCCCGACGTCGCAGTCGTCACCAACGCCCATCCGGCCCACCTGGAGGGCTTCGGGGATCTGGCGACGATCATCCGCGAGAAGCTCTCGATCTCCGAAGGCCAGCGAGCCGGCGATGTGTTCATCATCAACGGCGACATCGAGCCCCTCGTCGCGGCTTGTCGCGCCAAGGGCCGGCCGTTCCGCACGTTCGGCAAAGCGTCGAACGCGCGCTACCGGGCTCAGGATATCGTCTGCTCGGGCACTTACAGCACCTTCACGATCCAGGGCAGGCCCGTGCGGCTTCCGCTGCCGGGCCCCGGCAACGTCGAGAACGCCCTGGCCGCCTGGGCGGTCTGCGACCAGTTCGGCCTGTCGGTCGACGAATTCGCCAAGGCGATCGAGAGCCTCTCGGCCGTCTCGATGCGGGCCGAGACCCTCCAGGTCGGCAAGCTCACCATCCTGAACGACTGCTACAACGCCAACCCCGCGTCGATGAAGAACGCCCTGGCGATGCTCCACAACCTGCGATCGTCCTGCGAAGCCAATCGCGGACGGCGTCTGGTCTTCATCTGCGGACACATGGGCGAACTGGGCCCGCAGAGCCAGTCGCTGCACGCGGAGCTGGGCATCGCGGCAGCGGAAGCCCGGGTCGATCTGCTCGTTGCAGTGGGCGAGCCCCCCAAGACCGCGGCGCAGGCGGCACGCAAAGCCGCCCACGGGGACTTGCAGACTCTGTGCTTCGACGATACCTTGGCCGCCTGCGACCATGTGCAGGAATTCGTCCGGGAGGACGATATAATACTGGTCAAAGGCTCAAGGACGGCCCGTCTGGAGCGCGTGGTCGAGGCGCTGCGTCAGACGAAGCTGGTCCGATGAGTCCTATTCGTCCTATGGGCCCTATCGATTCGGATGAATAGGACACATAGGACAAATGGGACCGATGGGACTTGCCCACGGCCCGGCGCGCTTCGCTGACCGTGATTTGGAGACAGGATGCTTTATCATTTGTTGCGGCACTACAGCAGCTTTTTCTCTGATACGCTGCACTTCTATGCGTACCAGCACGTCCTGTTTCGTTCGGTCATTGCGATCCTGACGAGCCTGGCGATCGCGCTTCTGATCGGCCCGCGGATCATCCGCTGGCTGATGCGGATGAAGATCGGCGACCGG
>JAAYVJ010000201.1 GCA_012517265.1 Planctomycetota bacterium
GCCGCGACCTTGAGTCCCTCGGCCAACGACTCGCCGAACGGCACCGCCACACGGACATCGAAACCCCGGCCGACGAAGGCCAGGCCCAGCTTCTCGCCCATCGACGAGGCGATCTGGATGCAGATGCCGCAGTCGATGCACTTGCCGGGCTCGTAGACGATGTCCGGATGTTGCGTGTGCTGAACGAACGCCCTTCGCTCCGCCTTGTATCGAGCCTGCCGCGCATCGTATGCCTGAGCGTACCTGCGAAGCAGACAATCATCAGCCTTTCCGCAATCGCATCGCAGGCAGCGAATCGCCTCGGCGACGGCTTCCTCTCGCGTGTATCCGTCGAACGGCCGAAACGGCGAGGTTCGCGGCTTGCTGCTTGCCGAGCGAAGAAACTGCTTCATCTCCGCGTCCTCGAGCTTGCCCATTCGGCTGTTGAACAACCTGGCCGGACCGACCACCCGCTCGCCCGCCAGGTACTGCCGAATGGATTCGGCGGCTTCCTTGCCGTCCGCGACCGCACGCACGGCCAGCCGGCGTTTGCGAACGACGTCCCCGCCTGCAAAAACAGCAGGGAGACTCGTGGCGCCGGTCTTCGGGTCGACCTTCACGCCGTCAGCGGTCGCGTCGATCCCCATCGCGTCCGCGTCGCCGGTCTTCAGTTCGCCGGTCGCCAGGAAGACCACGCCGAATTGCTCGCGGATCTCCTCCAGCAGAATGGTGATTCCCACTCTCGTGCGAAGCTTGAATGTGACGCCGAGCCTGGCGATCTGTGCGATCTCCGCATTCAGCACGGCGCGAGGCAGGGCCCGCTCGGTCACGGCGTACCGCAACATGCCGCCCGGCTCGTCGTGCTCGTCGAAGACGGTGCAATCGAAGCCGTTCAGTTGGAGGTAGTACGCCGCCGACAAACCTGCCGGACCGGCGCCGACGATCGCCACCTTCTTGCCGCTCCTGGCCGCCATCGCCGGGCTATAGGGCGGATCGGATTGCAGGTCCACGTCGGCCACGTGACGCTTGAGCAGGCAGATCGACACGGCGTCGTCATGCTGCTTTCGCCGACACACCTTCTCGCACGGCGCCGGGCAGATCCGCCCGAGCGTGGCCGGCAAAGGAATGTCCCGCTTGATCGTCGCAATGGCGTCTCTCAGTTGCCCGGCGGCGATCTGCCGGATCATGAGCGGGATGTCCATCCTCGCCGGGCAACCCATCTGGCACGGGCCCATACAGTCGCCGACGTGGTCGCTCAGCAGAAGCTCCAACGCCGCCTTCCTCGCTTCAAGGACGGCCTCGGACTCGCTCTCGACCTGCATGCCGTCACGAACGAGCGTACCGCAGGCCGGGACGAGACCGTTGACGCCGACCACTTTCACTACACACACCATGCAACTCGTCGTCGCATCATGGCCCCGCAAGTGACACATCGTGGGAATGACGATCCCCAGCTTCTGTGCGGCGTCAAGGATCGTTGCGCCGGCGTCCACTTGCACTTCGCGACCGTCAATCGTGATCTTCAGCATGGCTACTCAACTCGCACGGCGTTGGCGGGACAGACGCTCTTGCAGGTCCCGCATCGGACGCATTTCTCAAGATCGATTTCGTGCTTCTCGTACGGCTTGGCCGCGATGGCCTCGGTCGGGCAATGCTGGGCGCAGATCGTGCACCCGATGCAGTCGTCGGTGATCGAGTACTTGATCAGGGCCTTGCACTTGCCCGCCGGACAGCGGCCCTGCACGTGGGCCTCATATTCCTCGCGGAAATACCGCATTGTCGAGAGCACCGGGTTCGGGGCGGTCTTGCCCAGCCCGCAGAGACTACCCTGCTTGATCATCCTGGCCAGATGCTCGAGCTCGTCGAGATCCGCGGCTTCGCCTTTGCCGGCGCAGAGCCGGTCGAGGATGTCCAGCATGCGCCGGGTCCCCACGCGGCAGAACGTGCACTTGCCGCACGACTGATTCTGCGTGAACTGGAGGAAGTACCGGGAGATGTCGACCATGCAGTCGGTCTCGTCGAGCACGACCAGGCCGCCGGAGCCCATCATGGCCCCCGCCTCGGTCAGGGACTCATAATCGACGGAGAGATTGTCCCGCGTCGCGGGGATGCAGCCGCCGGAGGGACCGCCGACCTGGACCGCCTTGAACTTGAGCCCGCCGGCGATGCCGCCGCCGATCTCTTCGATGATCTGCCGGACCGAAATGCCCATGGGCACTTCGATCAGCCCGCCGCGAGCGATCTTGCCGGCCAGGGCGAAGACCTTCGTGCCCTTGCTCTTGCCGATCCCGATGCGGGCGAAGGACTCCGCTCCATTTCGCAAAATCCACGAGACGCACGCATATGTCTCGACGTTGTTGATCAGGGTGGGCATGCCCCAGAGCCCCTTCTGGGCCGGGAACGGCGGCCGCAGTCTCGGCATGCCGCGCCGGCCCTCGATACTCGCCAGAAGCGCCGTCTCCTCGCCGCAGACGAACGCCCCGGCGCCGGCCATGATCTTCAAGTGCAGCGAGAAGTCCGTGCCGAGAATGCTGTCGCCCAGAAGCCCTCGCTCACGGCATTTCTCCAAAGCCTCGGCGACTCGCTTGATCGCCAGCGGATACTCGGCCCGGATGTAGAGGAAACCCTCGCGGGCCCCGACGCATCGGGCCGCGATCGCCATGCCCTCGATGATCCGGTAGGGATAGGACTCCATCAGCATGCGGTCCATGAAGGCCCCGGGATCGCCCTCGTCGCCGTTGCAGACCACGTACTTCCGGGGCGAGTCCGCCGCTCGCACGGCCGACCACTTCAGATGGGTCGGGAAACCTGCTCCGCCCCGGCCGCGAAGGCCGCTGATCTCGATCTGCTTGATCACGGCCTCCGGCGCAAGCTCCTTGACCGCCTTCTCCAGTCCTTTGAATCCGCCGCTGCGCTGGTACTCATCGAGGTCGGTCGGATCGATGTGGCCGCAGTGCTCCGTCGCGATGTGGATCTGCCGGCCGAGGAAGTCGGAGACCGCCTGGTCCCGCACGTGGATCGAGTACCGCGTGACAGGCTCCCATTTCTCGTCGGTCAGCAGGCGGTCCAAGGCTGTGGACACCGCATTGGAGAGCTTTCTGTGCGGGCC
>JAAYVJ010000202.1 GCA_012517265.1 Planctomycetota bacterium
ATGGCGGTGGAAACGTGGTATTTCCATCGCGAAGGAACGTGAACGAACCGGCGACGAGGGGCATTCTCATGAGAGACTCCAGGCCCATACTGCTCGTGGAAGACGACAGCATTGACGCAATGACGGTGCAGAGGGCGTTTCGAGACCTCAAGCTGACCAATCCCCTCAAACGGACCGTCAACGGCGAGGATGCCTTGACCTACCTTCGTGACCCGGCCAACGACAAACCCTGCATGATCCTGCTGGATCTGAACATGCCCAAGATGAACGGGACCGAGTTCCTGGGCGTTGCGAAAGGGGACTCCTCCCTGCGGGAGATTCCCGTGATCGTCCTGACCACCTCCAGCGAAGAGCGGGACATCGTGGCCAGCTTTCGGCAGAGCGTAGCTGGGTACATCGTCAAACCCGTGGACTATTCGAAGTTCCTCGACGTGGTTCGTACGATCCAGTCATACTGGAGCCTCAGCCAGTTCCCTTCCTATCGGCCTCAATGCGTGGCATGAGCGGTCGGTTGACTGTGTCCGAAAGCAGATAGAGCACAAGTCGGCCCCCTTCTGTGGCTTTCTGACCGCTGTCGCATCACGCCTTTCTTTCATCGGTCCCCCTCTTGTACGGTCCAGTCCCCCCTGCGCCAGATGCCACTCGGCCTGGAACGCATCCCCCCAAATCCGCGAAATCTGAACTTCCTCATCCCCCGCGAGAGATTTTTCTTTGACAGAGCCAGGAGAGGGACTATAAACTTGGCTTTATAGTCAATGCGTCGTCTATGTCACTGCAACATCATTTGTTGGTTTGCTTTAATATTACCGAGGACCTGCCGTGGAGACCCGGGAGACGGTTCCCAGGCGCACAGGTTCATCAGACAAGGAGACTGCTATGGCACAAGAGAAAGCGATCAGTTCGCTAATGACTGAGACCCGAGTATTCCCGCCGCCGGAGAATATCCGCAAGCGCGCCTATATTTCCAGCGTGGAGCAATATCAGAAGATGTGGGAGCGGTCGATCCGCGATCCGGACGGTTTCTGGCTGGAGCAGGCCCAGACGCTCAGCTGGTTCAAGAAGCCCACGGAGAGCCTGCGGTACACCTGGGACACCGCGGCCCGCAAGATCGAGCACACCTGGTTCGCCGACGGCCAGCTCAACGTCTCGTACAACTGCCTGGATCGGCATCTCGGAACGCCGGTCGCCAAAAAGACGGCCTTGATCTGGCAGGGAGAGATCGACTCGGCGGTCAAGAAATACACGTATGAACAGTTGCACAAAGAAGTCTGCAAATTCGCCAACGTCCTGAAGTCCAAGGGGATCGCCAAGGGCGATCGCGTGGCGATCTACATGCCGATGGTGCCGGAGCTCCCGATCGCGATGCTGGGCTGCGCCAGGATCGGGGCCATTCATTCGATCATCTTCGGCGGCTTCAGCGCCGACGCCATTGAAGGCCGGGTCAACGACT
The DNA here is from genome assembly GCA_012517265.1 of Planctomycetota bacterium. GTDB lineage: Bacteria > Planctomycetota > Phycisphaerae > Sedimentisphaerales > Anaerobacaceae > PLanc-01. The sequence continues at coordinate 1,451 of JAAYVJ010000202.1, forward strand.
CCGACTGCAAGATGCTGATCACCGCCAATGTATCCCTTCGCGGGGGCAAGCACATCCCGCTCAAAGCCATCGCCGACGAGGCCCTCAAGAAAACGCCCACGATCCAAAGCGTGATCGTGGTCAAGGCCGCCGAGGACCCCTGCGCCATGCAGGCCGGCCGCGATTTCTGGTACGAGCAGGAGATGGCCAAGGCCTCCGACAAATGCGAGGCCGACAAGATGAACGCCGAGGACCCGCTGTTCATTCTCTATACCTCCGGCTCCACCGGCAAGCCCAAGGGCGTCGTTCACACGACCGCCGGCTACCTGATGCACGTGTCCCTGACCCACAAGCTGGTCTTCGACGTCCACGACGATGACATCTACTGGTGCACCGCCGACATCGGCTGGGTGACCGGGCACAGCTACATCGTCTACGGCCCGCTGACCAACGGCGCCACTTCATTGATGTTCGAGGGCATCCCGACGTATCCGGACGCCGGGCGGTTCTGGCAGATCTGCGACAAGTTCGGGGTGACCTCGTTCTACACCGCTCCGACGGCGATTCGCTCGCTGATGCGTCTGGGCGAGGAATGGCCCGCCAAGTACAAGCTCGACAAGATGCGGATTCTGGGTTCGGTCGGCGAGCCGATCAACCCGGAAGCCTGGATCTGGTACCACAAGAACATCGGCCACGAGAAATGCCCCATCGTCGACACGTGGTGGCAGACTGAGACCGGCGGCTTCATGATCACGCCGCTGCCCGGCGCGTTCAACCTCAAGCCCGGCAGCGCCACGAAGCCCTTCTTCGGCGTCGATCCGGTCGTGCTGCGGGACGACGGCTCCGAGTGCGGCCCCAACGAGGGCGGCAAGCTCTGCATCCGCCGGCCGTGGCCGGGAATGATGCGAACCATGTGGGGCGATCACGACCGCTTCATCGACACCTACTTCACGATGTTCGCCGATCAATACTTCACGGGGGACGGTTGCCGGGTCGATCAGGACGGCGATTACTGGCTGATGGGCCGCATCGACGACGTGGTCAACGTCTCCGGTCACCGCATCGGCACCGCCGAGGTTGAAAGCGCGCTGGTCAGTCACGCGAAAGTCGCCGAGGCCGCGGTGACGCCCATGCCGCACGAGATCAAGGGACAGGCGCTCTACGCCTTCGTCACTCTCAAGGAGGGCATCCACGAGAGCGACGATCTCAAGAAGGAACTGGTCATGCACGTCCGCAAGGAGATCGGCCCGATCGCGGCGCCCGACGTGATCCAGTTCGCGCCGGCGCTGCCCAAGACCCGGTCGGGCAAGATCATGCGGCGCATCCTCCGCAAGATCGCCGAGAACAGCACCGACAACCTCGGGGACATCACGACCCTGGCCGATCCGGGCGTCGTCGAAATCCTGGTTAAGGGCCGAGGCAAGTAGTCCGTTCCTGCCGCACAGTCAATCCCGTGCCGGACGCGCGGCCCCTCGTGCGTCCGGCACGTTTTCACGAAAGGATCGTTCATGGCCGACGTCACAGCAGCGCAGACAGATCTCACTCAAGACCCGGGGGCCATTCGTGGATGGGTGGTCACGTTCGCAGGCACAGGGATCAACCTGGCTCTGGGAATCCTCTACGCCTGGAGCGTGTTCAAGGCGGCCATCGCCAAGGATTTCGGATGGGATCCAGCCAAGCTGAATGACCCGTATGCGCTGTGCTGTCTGGTCTTCGCGTTCGCCATGATTCTGGCGGGCCGTTGCCAGGACAAACTCGGACCTCGGGTTACCGCGTTCATCGGCGGTCTGCTCGTCGGCGTCGGCTTGTTGTGGGTCTCCACGACCACGAGTTATGGCACGTGGGTGATCGGCTTCGGAGTGCTCGTGGGGATGGGGATCGGATTCGGCTACTCCTCCGCCACGCCGCCGGCGTTGAAGTGGTTTCCCCCCTCGAAGACCGGAATGATCGCCGGATTGGTCGTCGCCGGTTTCGGTCTGGCCTCGGTGTATATCGCCCCGCTCTCGGACTACCTGCTGCGACACTACAACGTGTCGGGCGCGATGCGATTCTACGGCGTCGCCTTCGTCGTGGTCGTCTGCGGTCTGTCTCTTCTGCTGAGAAACCCTCCGGCCGGCTATGTCGCCGGCGGAGCGTCGGCGAAGAAGAAAGCGTCGGCGGCAGTCGCGGCCGCCAGTCCCAGCGAGATGCTGCGAACCCGCACGTTCTACCTGCTCTGGCTGATGTACTTCATCGGGTCGGGGGCCGGACTGATGGTGATCAGCAGCGTCAGCGGCATGGCCAAGAAAAGCATGGGGGCCTCGGCCTTCGTGGCAGTGGCCGTGCTGGCGATCGGAAACGCCGCGGGTCGGATCGTGGCGGGAATCCTGTCGGACAAGATCGGGCGGCGGTGGACGCTCCTGATCGTCCTGTTGATCCAGGCGGTTCTGATGTTCGTCGCTATTCCCGTGACCGGGTCGCAGACGACGCCCGCCGTGGTCATCGTGCTGGTCGCCACCTTCATCGGGTTCAACTACGGCGCCAACCTGTCGCTGTTCCCGTCGTTCACCAAGGACCTCTGGGGCCTCAAGAGTTTCGGCATGAACTACGGTATCGTATTCACCGCCTGGGGCGTCGGAGGGTTCGTTCTCAGTCGCGTGCAGCAGATGCTCACGGCCCGCAGTGGAGGCAGCTATACGTCCTCATTCATTACGGCGGGCGTTCTCCTGCTCATCGGAGCCATGATGACATTCCTGCTCAAGCCACCCCAACCCAAACCGGCGGCCTGAGCAGCCAATCGAACTACACTCACATTGGAGACAGCGTACGATGCAGGGCGGCGCGTACGCTGTCTGCCTTTGGGAGGGAAACCCGATCACAGGCCGTGGATCGGGAAGACTTTCGCCTTGATCGTGTCGATCGATGCCTGAAGAGGCGGCAGAACCATCTCCCGCTGCTGATTCGTCACCGGCAGCTCGCGATCGCGGAACCCGCCCTGCCAGTCGAGACTCTGGAGCATCACCCCGCCGATGGCGGCGTCCATCCCGTCCGCGAGATCCTGTCCCGAAAGGACGGTCCAGCCCAGCGCCCAGGCCCGCACGGTGTTCTCCATGTGGTAGCCGCCCCCGCCGGTAGCGAGAATGGGCTTGTTGAATCCCAGCAGGCGGTTGATGACCTCGGCGTACACGTTGTTCGTCAACTGGAGATGCGCCAGCGGGTCGCCGGCCAGCGTGTCGGCGCCCAGCTCGAAGACGATCACATCCGGATTGTACGCCTTGATCAGAGGTGGCACGATCTCCTCGAATGCGTACAGGTACGCCTGGTCAAACGTCCCGACCGGCATCGGCAGGTTCACGCAGTAGCCCCGGCCTTCCCCCTCGCCGATCTCGTCCTCGAATCCCGTCCCCGGAAAGAGGGTCCGCGGGTTCTCATGCAGCGAGATCGTCATCACGTCCGCACGGCCGTAGAAGGCAAAGGCGACGCCGTCCCCGTTGTGGACGTCGATGTCCAGGTAGAGCACCCGCTTGCCCGCCTCGGCCAGCACGGCGCACGCCAGGGCGCAGTCGTTGATGTAGCAGAATCCGGCCGCCTTCTCGGGAAAGGCGTGGTGGAAACCGCCGGAGGGATTGAACGCCAGATCCGCCTGTCCCGACAGGATCATCTCGGCGCCGACCAGGGTGCCGCCGGCGGCCAGGACCGCATAGTCGTACATGCCGCGAAAGATCGGGCAGTCCGGCGTCCCGATGCCCATGTTCAGCGCATCGAGCTCCCATTTGCCGTTCTGAGCGGCCTTGAGAGCGTGCAGGTAGCGGGCGGAATGGAACTTCTTGAGCACCGTCCGCGGCGCAGGAACAGGGGCTGCTTCGCGGGTCGTTTCGCCCCAAAGCAGCCCCATGGTATACAAGGTTCTCCGCGTGCGCGCCGCTCGCTCCGTCTTGAACGGACAATCCTCGGGGTAGTGATACTTCTCGATCTCTTCCGAGTGAATGAATACGGCTTTCTTCGCGGTCAATCTTGCCTCAATTACTCTTCTTTCTCGCTGATTTCGTAGGATACGTTGTAGACGTCGCCGTCGAACTCGACGTTGACGCGGTAACCGGAGTTCTGGAAGATCGCCAGCATCGGCCGGTTGTCGGCCAGCACCTTCGCGTAGAACTTCTTGACGCCCCTCTTGCGGGCCACTTCCGTGATGTAGTCCAGCAGGAACGTGCCCATGCCCTTGGCCTGCCACTCGTCCTGGACGAGGAAGGCCACCTCGGCCGCCTGCGTCTTGGGATCGAGGAAGTACTGGGCGATGGCGACGATGTCCTCCCCGCCGGGGCCCGGCACGACCCCCACGATCGCCAGGTTGTGCAGGTAGTCGATGTTGGTCAACTGCTGGACGTCCTTGTGCGGGAACGCCACCGTGCGGGTCATGTAGCGGGTCCGCACGGACTGCTCGCTCAGAGAGTACAGCATTTCGGACAACGCCGATTCGTCCACCGGCTTGATGGGCCGAAAGAAGATCTCGGTCCCGTCCCGCAGAGTCGCATAGTGCTCGAGTTCCTCGGGGTAGGTGAGCTGATCCCAGGACAGCTCGATCTGGTCCTGATAGATGTAGTTTCTCGCCTTGGCGGCCTGGATGAGGCCCTTGCGGAACTTCGGATGCGCGATGTTGATCAGGTCCATCGTCCGCTGGCGGATGCTCTTGCCGTGCAGGTAGGCGACGCCGTACTCGGTGACGACGTAATGAACGTCGCCGCGGGTTGTCACGACGCCGGCCCCTTCCGTCAGGTGCGGCACGATCCGGGAGACCTGCTCGTCCTTGGCCGTCGAGGGCATCGCGATGATCGCCTTGCCGCCGCGGCTGCGGGCCGCGCCGCGGTTGAAGTCCACCTGCCCGCCGATGCCGCTGTAGAACTTGTAGCCCAGAGAATCGGCACAGACCTGGCCCGTCAGATCGATCTCCAGGCCCACGTTGATCGCGACCATCTTGTCGTGCTGGGCGATGATGTTGACGTCGTTGACGTATTCCGTCGGGTAGAACTCGAAGAACGGATTGTTGTTGATGTAGTCGTAGAGCTTCTGCGTGCCCATGCAGAAGCTGGCGACGACCTTCCCGCGGTTGAGCGACTTCTTGGAACAGGTGATCGCGCCGCACTCGATCAGGTCGATGATCCAGTCGCTGAACATCTCGGTGTGGACGCCGAGGTCCTTCTTATAGACGAGGTATTCGGCCAACGCCTGGGGAATCCGCCCGATGCCGCACTCGATCGTGCTGCCGTCCTCCACCAGGCGGGCGACATTCTGGCCGATGCGGCGCAGCACGTCGTCCGGCTCGGCGATCGGCACCTCGATGACCGGCTCATCGTACGGGACAAGCACATCGATCGTGTTGACGTGCAGGAAGCTGTTGCCGTGCGTGCGAGGCATCCGACTGTTGACCTGGGCGATCACGTAGCGGGCGTTGGCCGCCGCAGCCTGGACGATGTCGACCGACACGCCGAGGCTGCACAGGCCGTTCACGTCCGGCGGCGCCACCGAGATCAGGGCGACGTCGACCGGGATCCGCCCCGTCTCGAATTCCATCGGAATCTCGGACAGGAAGATCGGCGTGTAGTCCCCGATTCCCTTCTCCAGCGCATCCCGCACGTTCTCCGCGACGAAGAAGCTGTTCATCTTGAACTTCTCGCGGTACTTCTCCTGCACATACGGCGCCCGGCCCATCGTCAGCAAGTGCACGATGTGGGCGTCGTAAATGTGTTCGGAGTGTTCCACCAGCGCGTCGACAAGATGCTGCGGCTGACCGCAGCCGGTGCCGATGAAGACGCTGTGGCCCGACTTGATGAGTTTGACGGCCGCCGCAGCGGTCTTGATCTTGTCCTTGTGCTTTGATTTCCAGTCGAATTCTTGCATGTTATTTCTTTTCCAGACTGATACGGGCGTCGACGGCGATCGCGGTCGTGCCGGGTCGGCCCACTACGTACGGGTTGATATCCATTTCCTTGATCTCGGGGAACTCGGTCACCAACTGGGAGACCCGCTGCAGTCCCTCGGCAATCGTCTCGATGTCGACGCCCTCCTGGCCGCGAACGCCCTGAAGGATCTTATACGTCTTGGTGGCCACCAGCATCTGCTTGGCCTCCTCGGCCGTCAGGGGCGCCAGGTAGAACGCAACATCCTTGAGCACCTCGACCAGGACGCCGCCCATGCCGAACATCATCAGCGGTCCGAACTGCGGATCCCGGTGCATGCCCAGGATCACTTCCTTGCCGCTGGTGCGGACCATCTCCTGCACCAGGACGCCCAGGATCTTGGCGTCGGGCTTCTTCTTCGGGATGCGGTACATCATCAGGTCGAAAGCGTCCTTGACCTCCTGCTCGCTCTTGAGACCCACCTTGACGCCGCCGACGTCGGATTTGTGCAGGATGTCCGGCGACCAGATCTTCAGCACGACCGGGTAGCCGAGCTGCTGGGCGATGCCTGCCGCCTGGTCGGCCGTCGTGGCGATCGAGCCCCGCGGCGTGGCGAAGCCGTACGCCTCGATGATATCCTTGGCCTCGGCCTCGCCGATGTCGAGGATCCCCTGCCGCAGATGTCGCTCGACGATGCTCTCGACCTTGCGGCGGTTGACCGAAAACAGGCGGACCACTCGCTTGGGACGAGCCCTCCACCGCACGTATTCGCACATCACATTCAGGGTCTCCACCGCGCTCTCGGGGGAATCGTATTGCGGGACTCCGCCCTTACGGAGGACCTGGATCCCCGGCTCCACCTTGGAAGCGCCGAGGAAACAGGCCAGAACCGGCTTGCCCTTCTTTTTGGAGATTTTCACCAGCGATTCGGCTGTCTCCTTGCTCTGCGTCATCGCCTGCGGCGTCAGCAACACGACTGCTGCGTCGACGCCCGGATCGTCCAACACCACGTCGAACGCGAATTCATACCGATCGGCCAAAGCGTCGCCGAGCACGTCGACCGGGTTGTGCACGTTGGCCGCCGCCGGCAGCTTCTCGGCCAGCTTCGCCTTCGTTTCCTCGCTCAGCTTCGCGAAGGTCAGCCCGCATTGCTCAATGGCGTCGGCCGCCATGATGCCGGGCCCGCCGGCATTCGTGATGACGACGACGTTTCGTCCTTTGGGCAGCGGCTGATTGGCGAACGCCTGGGCGAAGTCGAACTGCTGTTTGATCGATTCGCAGCGGATGACGCCGGCCCGCGTGAATGCGGACTCGTAGGCGACGTCGCCGCCGGCCAGACTGCCCGTGTGGGAGGACGCGGCCTTGGCGCCGGCGGCCGTGCGACCGGACTTCATCAGAAGGATCGGCTTCTTTTGGGAAATCAGCTCCGCCTCCCGCACGAAGGCGTTGCCGTCTTTGATGTTCTCCAGGTAGCCGGCGATGACCTTGGTCTCCCGCTGCGAGCCGAACGCCTCGACCAGGTCCAGCTCGTCCACATCGGCCTTGTTCCCGATGCTCACCAAGCTGCTGAACCCGATCCCGTTGGCGTTGGCGGTATCCAGAATCGCCGCCAGCAGGGCCCCCGACTGCGAGATGTAGGCGATCCCGCCGGGAATCGGAAGGTCGCCGCCGAAGCTGGCATTGAGCTTATGGGACGGCGAGATCAGGCCCAGGCAGTTGGGGCCGACGAACCGGATGCCCGACCGCTTGGCGATCCGCACGATCTCTTCTTCGAGCTTCTTGCCCTCGGCGCCCACCTCCTTGAAACCGGCCGTGATGATGATGACGGACTTGACGTGAACCTTGGCGCATTCCTCCAGTACGGCCGCCACGAACTGAGCCGGGACAATGACAATCACCAGATCGGGCGTCTCCCCGATAGACGGGAGGTCCGGATAGACCTTGAGACCCTCGATCTCGTCGGCCTTGGGGTTGACGGGGTAGATTTTTCCCGGAAAGCCGCCTGCGATCAGGTTGACCAGAATCTCGTATCCCACCTTGCCCTTCTGGCGGGAAGCCCCGACGATCGCAACCGACTTCGGGTTGAAAAACGTTTGAAGACTCATGCCGTTGTTCTTCCTTTCTCAAGCTGAATCGCTCAGAAAAGTCGCCGATTCTATGCGTTGTCTCGGCCGACTGCAAGACTTTTTCAAGGCGGGCACTGAATCCAATGCCGGGTGGTGCCGACCAATACTATCTCCGACTGCTGGGGTGATCCTGTAAACGGGTCATTGTACTCATCTCCGCCTCCTCGATTCAAAGAAAAAATCCGCGTTTTGACGTGTGTGACCCGCACGTGCAACCCGCCAAGGCGGGGTCACGGTCCCGCGGGAGTTGCCTGAACGCCTCCGATCTGTTAGAATAGGGTTCAGGTCCGGTCAAAGTGCGGTTGGAGGTCCGGAACGCGCTTTTCCATGATGGGGTTGTGCTGCAGAACTGGAAGGCGGAGCGTCTGATGAAATGGTCGTCACTGGTTTTTCTGTTGGCCTTCGCGCCGTGCCGCGGCCTGTTTGCCCAGCCGCCGGCCGCCGCAGACTCCCCGGCCTTGCTGATCAACGAGGTCATGGCGTCCAACAGCGTCTCCGGCAAGGACGCACAGGGGGACTACGACGATTGGATCGAGCTGCATAACCCCGGCGCAGTCGCCGTCGACGCCGGCGGGTTGTATCTGACCGACAACCCGGCCCAGCCCACGAAGTGGCAGATTCCCGCGAACCGCCCTACTCTGACGGTAATACCCCCAAAGGGGTATCTGGTCATCTGGGCCGACGGGGAACCGGCGGAAACAGGGCTCCACGCCGCCTTTCAACTTAGCGCCGACGGCGACCAGGTCGCCCTTTTCGCCGCCGACGGCGTCACCCTCATCGATCGCGTCGAGTTCAGCCAACAGCGCACGGACGTCTCCTATGGTCGGGACCCAAGCCTGGTCGACCAATGGCGGTACTTCGGCTTGCCGACGCCGGGGGCCGCGAACTTCGCCCCCTACCTGGGCAGGATCGAGGATCTGAAGTTCAGTCACAAGCGAGGCTTCTACGATGAGCCCTTCTCCGCCTCTATCCGCACGCAGACCGCCGACGCGCAGATCTATTACACCACGGACGGCTCATCCCCTCTGGACCTCAAGACCGGCCAGATCCAGGGCACGCTCTACACCGGCCCGATCCCGATCGCGACGACCACATGCCTGAGGGCCATCGGCTACAAGCTCGGCTGGCTGGCGACCCCGATCGAAACCCACACGTACATCTTCCCCAGCGAGGTCGCCAACCAGGCGACCGACCCCCAGACGGGGGCCCAGGTGACGCCGCCGGGTTGTCCGACCTCGTGGGGCTCCGTCACGGGCGACTACCAGGTCGATCCCGATGTCGTCGGTCCCAATGGCAAAGACCGTTTCAACGGCCTGTACGCCAACACGATTCGCGACGACCTCAAGGCGGTCCCCACCATTTCGATGGTGATGGCCAAGGACGATTGGTTCGGCGCCAAGGGCATCTATATCAACGAGTCCCAGGACGGCACGGAGCGAGTCGCCTCCTTCGAGTACATCGACCCCGCCACGGGCAAGACCCTTCAAGCCAACTGCGCCATCGCCATGCAGGGTGGCGTCACCGGCGGCGGCACCAGCCTGAATCGCTGGAAGACCTTCAAGCTCTCGATGCGGCCCCGCTTCAAGCCCCGCACCGACGACGGCTTGCCCACGGGAGGTCCCTCCGAGCTGGAGAATCGCCTGTTCCCCGACTCCCCTCTGACGAGTCTGAATACGGTCGTGCTCGACGCGGTCCTGAACCACTCCTGGCTTCACAGCGGCACCGATCAGCAGCAGACCGCGACGTACATCCAGGACCAATACGTCGCCGATCTCCACAACGCCCTCGGCGGCCACTCCCCCCATGGGGCCTACGTCCATCTCTATCTCGACGGCCTGTACTGGGGGATGTATTACCTTCACGAGCGGCCGGACCACGCCTGGGCCGCCCAGGTTTTCGGCGGCGACGCCGGCGAATACGACGCGCTCAAGCACGGCAGCAGCGGCATCATCAACAGCGGCGTCAGCGGCAGCGCCGCGACGCGGTTCAACGCCATGGTCGCCGCGGCCGGCGCGGTCGCTTCCGACCCCACGAACGCGACCAAGTACCAGGCTCTCTGCAGCCTCCTTGACGTCGACGACTTCATCGCCTATCTGCTGGCCAACTGGTACGCCGGCAACCACGATTGGCCCAGCAAGAACTGGTACGCGACGCACCGGAACACGCCGGAGGGCAGATGGCGGTTCCACTCG
>JAAYVJ010000203.1 GCA_012517265.1 Planctomycetota bacterium
CTGGCATTTCCCGCTTCGCGCCAATGGCATGACAGGGACGACCGGCGTGAAGGCGGTTTCGAACGGATGTGCGGAACGAAGCCAATTTCGGAGAGGGCGGAGGCGAGGGCAAGTGCTTTACGAAAGAGGGGTTATGGCGAATCAGGCGTGCAGACAGCCTTGGAAAACGAAGCCAATTCGTGGCTCGCGGGCCGGGACTTCCGACGTCGCGGCCGGAATTGGGTTCGTTTGTGCAGCGAAGGAGATGCCGTGAGGGTGCTGCGATCTATTGTCTGGGTCATTCTGGTGCTGGCGCCGGCGTCGGCCCAATCCGCAATCGACAAGCCGTCCTCTGAGATCGCGGCGTCGATCCCGGCGTTTCCGGGGGCCGAGGGGTTTGGCGCGTACGCCCAAGGCGGGCGGGGCGGCCGGGTGATCCACGTGACCACGCTGGCCGACAGCGGGCCGGGGAGTCTACGCGAGGCGGTGGACGCCTCGGGGCCTCGGATCGTGGTGTTCGACGTCTCCGGCACGATCAAGCTGGCCAAGAGCCTGTACGTCGAGGAGCCGTACATCACCATCGCAGGCCAGACCGCGCCGGGCGATGGGATCTGTCTGCGCGACGCCACGTTCGGCGTCGGGACCGACCACGTGGTGATCCGCTATCTGCGATGCCGGCTCGGGGACGAAGGCCGCGGCGGCGACGCGATCAGCGTCGGGGCGGGCCGGCACATCATCCTCGATCACTGTTCGGCCAGTTGGAGCACCGACGAAGTGCTCTCGTCGTCCACAGGCCAGCCCCATCTGAGCGATCTGACCGTGCAATGGTGCTTCATCACCGAGGCGCTCAATTCCGAGAATCACGGGTTCGGTTCGCTGATTCGCGGCTGCCGCGGCGCCCGCTACAGCTACCATCACAATCTGTACGCCCACAATCGCGGCCGCAATCCCCGGCCGGGCAACTACGACGAGCAGAACCCGCACGACCAGGACCCCGACGGCCTGCTGCTGGACTTCCGCAACAACGTGATTTACAACTGGGGCGGAGGACACGCCGGCTACAACGCGGACAAGGTGAGCGTCACGCGGCTCAACTACGTGGGCAATTACCTCGTGCCAGGGCTGGATTCCTCGTCCGGCGGCAAGGCCTACCAGGAGGGCTCGACGTACGATCGGGGCTATTTCGCAGGCAACTACTATGGGCACCGCCTGCCGGAAGACCCCTGGAGTCTGGTGACCTTCTCCGGCTGGCATGACAGGTACGTTTCGCTGTACAAGCGGTCCGAGCCGTTCGAGACCGGGCCGATCGTGACGCAGGACGCTCCGACGGCCTATCAGGCCGTCCTGGAATCGGGCGGCGCGAGCCTGCCCCGTCGCGACGCCGTGGATCGGAGGATCGTCGAGGATGTGGTCAAAGGCGCCGGGCGGATCATCAACAGCCAGCGCGAGGTTGGAGGCTGGCCCGAACTGCGAAACGAGGCGGCGCCGGTGGACACCGACCGCGACGGCATGCCCGACGCCTGGGAGCAGACGCA
>JAAYVJ010000204.1 GCA_012517265.1 Planctomycetota bacterium
AGGGCCAGGCCGGTCCGGGCGGCCATGCCTTTCGATGTCTGGGGCAGTTCGGCTTGACGCAGGGATATGCGTGCGGTAGGGTTCCTGCATGGGGCGATCGCGCTGGAATGCCTGATGCGCGGCCTGTCGGACGTAACGCTGGACAAGGAGTGCACTGTATGGCTGTCAGGTTTGCCTGTTGGGGAGCGATGGTGGGAATACTGGCTGCAGGATCGGCCGCTGCATCTCCGGCAGGCGATCGACCGCGAGATTCCGCGAAGCCCGTCTCGATCATCTTCGACACCGACATCGGCACGGACGTGGACGACGCCGGAGCGCTGGCGATCCTCCACGTCATGGCCGATCGGGGCGAGGCCGGGATCCTGGCGACGATCAGCGCGAATCGCAATCGTTGGTGCGGCCCCGCTCTGGACGCGATCAACACCTACTATGGTCGAGGCGATATGCCCATCGGCTGCTCGAGGACGGGCCCCGATCCCGAGGAATGGTATCACCATCGCGTGGGTGAATTCCCGCACGACCTGCGGGACAGCAACGAGGCCCCGCCTGCGATCGATCTCTATCGCAAGATTCTGGCTGCCCAGCCCGACGACAGCGTGACCATCGTGGCCGTGGGCTGGCTGACCAATATGGCCGAGCTGCTCGAAAGCAAGCCGGACCGGTACAGCGCGCTCGGCGGAAGGGAGTTGGTGCAGGCCAAGGTCAAAGAACTGGTCTCGATGGGCGGAAGATGGCCCAACTCCCCCAAGGACGAAGGCGAGTACAACTTCCGCATGGACGGGGCCGCCGCGAGCAAGGTGATTCGCGATTGGCCCGGCCCGATCGTGTTCACAGGACTGGGCAGAGACGTGATGACCGGGAGGCGGCTGGTTCGCGAGGGGGCCAGGAGCAACCCGGTTCCCGCGTTCTACAGGAGCTTCTTCGAGGCCAATAAGGTGCCTGAACGATCCAGTTGGGATCTCATCGCCGTGTTGTACGCGGTCCGGGGGGCCTCGGACTTCTTCACAGTCGTCTCGGGGGGCAAATGCGTCAGCCCGGAAGACGGAGGCAACCAGTGGATCGCCGGCGCCCCTTCGAACCATGCCTACCTGGACTACAGGATGCCGCCCAAGGAACTGGCCGGCGTGCTCGAAGATCTGCTGTTGACGCCGCACGTTCAACTCGCGGGGCGAATCGACCCGTTGGAGGGGATAACCGATCCTTGCGACGGGAGCGTGTGGTACGACGGCAGGCTTGTTCTGTTGGAGGGCAGGGGGTGGAAGAACACCGAATCGTATTACGACCGCCTGCCGTCAAAAGCCAAGGACAAAGTCCGGCCTCCGGTCTGGGGCCTCAGTCACGACAGCGCCGGCCTGTGCCTGCGTTTTGCGACGGACGCCGCGGCCATCAAGGTCCGCTGGACCCTCCGCGATGGGAGCCTGGCCATGCCGCACATGCCGGCCACGGGAGTCAGCGGCGTGGATCTCTATTGCAGGACCGACGGCGGCCGATGGACGTTCTGGCAGAATGGGCGGCCCGCCGCGATCTCGAACGAGGCGTCCTTTCGCGTGGCCCCGGGCGCGGACTGCATGCTGTGTCTGCCTTTGTACAACGGCGTGGAGTCCATCGCGATCGGGGTTCCCAAGGGCAAGACCCTCTCGAAACCCGCGGAGCCTTCGAGCAAGCCGATCGTCTTCTATGGCACGTCCATCACGCAGGGGGGCTGCGCCTCCCGGCCCGGCATGGCCTGCACCGCGATTGTCAGAAGAACGCTTGATGTGCCTGTCATCAACCTCGGTTTCTCCGGGAACGGCAAGATGGAGCCGGAAATGGCGGACCTTCTGGCGGAGCTCGACCCTTCGGTATACGTGCTCGATTGCCTGTGGAACATGCGGCCCGAGGAGGTCTCGGAGCGGGTGGCGCCGTTCGTGAAGAAACTGCGTGCGGCCCGGCCCGACGCGTCGATCCTTCTGGCGGAAGATTCCAGCGTCAGCAACACGACGCCTACCGAGAAGGGGGCGATCCTTCGGCGGATCTACGCAGAGCTGAAGGCCGAAGGAATCTCGAACCTGCACTTCCTGTCCAATCGGGACATGCTCGGCGCCGACGGAGAAGGCACCGTCGACGGCTGCCATCCCAACGACGTGGGCATGCTGCGCCAGGCGACGGTTTTCAGCAAGGCCCTGTCCGGCATCCTGGGGACAACGATGGAGTGAGATCTTCTCCATCGTGTTGGATCGTATCGCCGCCTGGCCGGAGGCGGAATCGAAGGGC
>JAAYVJ010000205.1 GCA_012517265.1 Planctomycetota bacterium
TGGAAGCGGCCGGGCTCGCGGTTGACCATCAAGGGGGCCAGCCTGTCGGCCACGATTCTTGAGGAACGAAGACGTGAAGACGTTCTTTGACTCCTCCGCCTTCGCCAAGCGGTATGTGGAAGAAGCCGGCAGCGAGACCGTGGACAATCTCTGCATGGGAGCCACGGAGCTTGCGTTGAGCGTCGTCTGTATCCCGGAGATCCTCTCGGCCCTCAACCGGCGAGTCCGAGAGCGGGATCTTTCGGCTCGCCAATACCGAACCGCCAGGGAGGCCTTGTTTGACGAGATCAGCGACGCCGAGATCATCAGCCTCACGCCAGACGTCATCTCGATTTGCACGACGGTCCTGGAGACCAGCCCCGTACGCGCAATGGATGCGTTGCACGTTGCGTGTGCGGTTCGCTGGGGGGCCGAGTTGTTCGTCTCGGCCGACCAAAGACAGATCGCTGCGGCAAAGAAAGCAGGATTACGGACAAAGCTCGTGTGAGAACAGCCGGGGCCACCTTGCCCGATCCAAGATCGAACCGTGCAAGGCGTCCCCGGGATCATTCAAAATACTCTCTACACGCCCAACAGCCTGGCGTAGGCCGCGAGGCGGTCGTCCTTGGCGCCGGCGAGGACTTCTTTCGTCAGGATCTTGCCGAGCTGGACGCCTTCCTGGTCGAACGAGTTGATGTTCCAGACGAAGCCCTGAAACATGACCTTGTTCTCGAAGTGCGCCAGCAGTGCGCCCAGGGCCTTGGGCGTGAGCTGATCGCCGTACAGGAGGCTGGAGGGACGCTCGCCTTCGAAGTTCTTGTTCGGGTTGTCCTTATTCTCTTTGCCCAGGGCGAAGGCCGCGATCTGGGCGGTCAGGTTCGCGTTGAGCTTCTTCTCGCTCGTGGAGCCTTCGACCTCGATGTCGAAGCCCGTCTGGGCGGCCTTGAAGCCGACGAACTGCAAGGGCACGATGTCCGTCCCCTGGTGCAAAAGCTGGTAGAAGGAGTGCTGCCCGTTCGTGCCGGGCTCGCCGAAGACGACCGGTCCGGTCGAGTAATTCAGCCGCTGGTTGTTGCGGTTCACGCACTTGCCGTTGCTCTCCATATCCAGTTGCTGGAGATGGGCGGGGAATCTCAGCAAGGCCTGGCTGTACGGCAGGACCGCGGTGTAGGGATACCCGAGGAAGTTCCGCTCCCACACGCCGATCATCGCGTCCATCATTGCGGCGTTCTCGCGGAGGTTCGAATGGCGGGCGAGCACATCCGCCTCGTGAGCCCCGGCCAGGATCTCTTCGAACACCTTCGGACCAAAGGCCAGGGACAGAATGGCTCCGCCGACGGCGCTGGTGGAGGAGTAGCGGCCGCCGATGAAGTCGTCGATGAAGAAAGAGGCCGCGTAGTCGCTCGACTTGGCCAACGGACTCGTCTCGCTCGTCACGGCGACCATATGCTTGCTCGCATCCAGACCCGCGGCGGACAACTTGGCCCGCACGAGCTGCTCGTTGGCCAAGGTCTCCTGCGTCGTGCCGCTCTTGGAAACCAGGATGAACAGCGTGGTCTCCAGCTTCAGATCCGCCAGCACCGCGTTGGCGTCGTCGGGGTCCACATTCGAGATGAA
>JAAYVJ010000206.1 GCA_012517265.1 Planctomycetota bacterium
CAACATGCCCAATGACTCAAACCAACACGAAAGGAAATCCCCCATGTGCATGAACGAACCTGCGATCTACAAGCGAACCGGCCGGCACTACGCCGTGGACTTCCTGGCCTGGCATGACGGCGTGGACGCCCTGCTCAAGCCCTCGCCCGACAGCCCCATGCCCAACGTCCTGATACACACCGCCCGCATGGTGTGCACGCCCATGGGGATCTGCCAGGCAGGCATGATCCTCATCAACCCAGCCAACAAGGCCGTGCCGGACTTTTTCGGCTTCGTCGCGGAAGACCTCGACATCGGTCGCTACTTCGGACCCAGGATCTTCAAGGGCACCCCCTTCGAGAATGCCCCGGTCCACCTGGCCAGGATGCAGTTCGACATCGACTTCCCGGGCCAGGTCGCCTGCACGGTCGAAGCCGCGGGACACGTCATCGAACTGTCGCTGGGCGAATTCGACGAAGCCCGATTCTGTCACCGCCCCCCGGCCATGCCCTTCACGCAGAACGTCGTCGAAGCCCGGGCCCGCAAGGCGGTCTTCACATTCGATGGCAGGGTCATCCCCGGCACCCTTCCACCGGATGGTCTGGCGGGCGGCCTGCCGGCCTGCTACGCGCCGACCGGCCTGTACACCGTGTAGCCAGACGGCGAACGGATGGATCTTCCTGGTTGCGTCACGGGTGACGGACCGATAGAATTGCGGCATGGCAAGGCCGCACGGAATCGCACGGAGAGAATGCGAAGGGCCAACACCGAGAAGGCCCCGACAGGTGAGAAGCGAGTCCGTGGCGGACGTCAAGCCGATGTACCATGAATAGCATGATCATATTCTCCAGGCACACGCATCTTGACGAGAGACTGCCCTTTTTTGAGAGAGACCACGCCCGGGTGTTCACCGCCCTTCTGGTCTATGGAGCACTCACAGCTCTTGAGGAGGACCGCATCAGTGCCGATACGGCCTATAGGGCTGCGTTGAACTGGCCCGTCTTCATTTTCTTCCTAGACAATTTCAGACCGCGAGACCGGATTCTGGAGAACGTGCTTTCGCACAGTATCGAGTTGGACGCGACCAGCCGTTGTTGTGGGAAGCAGGCAGTCCCACCAACCTGCCGTGCCATCAAGAAGAAGTTGCTGCGTTGGTGGACAAAGCACATGGAAAAGGGTGCTCCATCCGAGGGCTCTCGCTCAAAGCGGATAACTCTATCGGCAGAGATCCCTCTCGATGACCTCCTTGGTCCCCTGCGAACGGATGATGTCTGGGCGCTCATCTCTTTGCTTCTGTATGGGACCTTCACGGCTCTGGAGGAGGAGGTGATCCCCATGAACGTGGCCAAAGGCGTCGTGCTGAATGAGCGGGCCCTTCGCTTCGTTCAAAGCCGGCTGCAGCCACGGAATCTCATCTATGAGAATGCAATTGCCCGCGGCATGAAACTGGAGGGAACACGAGCGGACATCCTGCAAACCTGCGCTCAGATCAAGGCCGATCTCGCAGGGGACGACTGGGGAAGATGAGGGCCATCGACAATGACGGAATGGAGACATCTGGAGGAAAAGGGTCATGGGAACGGCGAGCAGTTTCAGTTTTCGCAGCGGGCTGATGATATGCGTTGCCGGGGCGATGGCTGCGTCCG
>JAAYVJ010000207.1 GCA_012517265.1 Planctomycetota bacterium
GCCGGTCCGTTCGCTCCAGCAGATGGAGCCGCAGGATCTGTATCTTCTCGGAACCGGTGAACTGTCGTCGTGCCGTCATGAACATTCCCTTTCAAAAAGTGACGGCCAATCTACTCTCTCACTCACAATCCGGGAATGTCCAATTCCGTCAGAGGCAACACACATCCAGCAATCGCCCGATCGTTGGCCTGTCCATGAAGACGGCACGCGCCGAGGCCTGATTCACCGTTTCCCGTATTTCGTCGTCTACGTCCTTCACAAGGACCATGTGTGGGTCGTTGCCTTCGCTCATTGCAGGAGGGCCGGGGTACTGGTCCGGACGCGCCAAGAAGGCTGCTTCCCGACGCGGACGGCGGCCCGAGTAGCCCCTCTTCCTCCAATTCCTTGGACAACAGCTCTCCTTGGCAATATCATGGCCTCCGGAGTCACATGCTCGGCCGGCCATATTCCCGGCCGGGGACTGCTGGAAAGGGACTGATATGGTGAGGCAGACGCGACGGGAGTTTTTGAGGAACCTGGGGATGGCGGCGGGATTGTCCATGCTGCCCGGCCCAGCGAGCCGGGGGCAGACCGCGACGGCCAAGGACCGGCCGAACATCCTTTTCATCATGACCGACGATCACGCCTCCCACGCGATGAGCTGCTATGGGAGCAAGGTCAACCAGACGCCGAACCTCGACCGGATCGCCAAGGAGGGGATGCGGTTCACCAACAGCTTCTGCACGAACTCCATCTGCGCCCCGTGCCGGGCCGTGATCCTGACCGGCAAGTACAGCCACCTCAACGGGTTGATCGACAACAGCGTGACGTTCGACGGCTCGCAGCAGACGTTCCCCAAGCTGCTCCAGAAGGCGGGCTACGCAACCGCCATGATCGGCAAGTGGCACCTCAAGAGCGACCCGACCGGATTCGACTACTGGAACATCCTGCCGGGGCAGGGCGTCTACTACAACCCCGCCACGATCGAGATGGGCGTGCAGCAGAAGCACACGGGCTACGTCACGGACATCCTGACAGATCAGGCCCTCGGCTGGCTCAAGGCCCGGCCGGGCGACAAGCCGTTCTGTCTGATGTTCCACCACAAGGCTCCGCATCGCAATTGGCAGCCGGGACCGAAGCATCTGGATCTGTACGAGGACGTGCAGATTCCCGAGCCGGACACGCTCTTCGACGACTACGAAGGCCGGGGCCGGGCCGCGAAAGAACAGGACATGACCGTCGCCACGACCCTGACCAAGGCCGATCTGAAACTCACGCCGCCGGGGGGGCTGACGCCGGAGCAGAAGGCTGCGTGGGACGCCGCGTATGGGCCTAGGAACAAGGCGTTCGAGGAGGCCGGGCTCGAAGGCCGGGAGTTGGTTCGGTGGAAGTACCAGCGATACATGAAGGACTACCTGCGTTGCATCGCGTCGGTCGACGAGAGCGTCGGGCGCGTGCTCGACTACCTCGACCAATCGGGCCTGGCGGGCAACACGATCGTCATCTACACGAGCGACCAGGGCTTCTACCTCGGCGATCACGGCTGGTTCGACAAGCGGTTCATGTACGAGGAGTCGTTGCGGATGCCGCTGCTGGTGAGGTATCCGCAGGAGATCCAGCCGGGCTCCGTGAATAGCGACATCGTGCTGAATCTCGATTTCCCCGAGACCTTCCTGGACTACGCGGGCGTCTCGGCGCCTGTGGACATGCAGGGCTGGTCGCTTCGCCCGCTCCTGCAGGGCAAGACGCCTGCCAACTGGCGGACCTCGATGTACTATCACTATTACGAGTTTCCCGCGGAACACAGCGTCAAACGCCACTACGGCGTCCGCACGCAACGCTACAAGCTGATTCACTTCTACAACGACATCGACGAGTGGGAGCTGTACGATTTGCAGAGAGATCCGCACGAGTTGAAGAGCGTCTACAACGACCCGGGATACGCGGACGTCGTGCAGGAGCTGAAGGCCGAATTGAAACGTCTGCGGGCCCACTACAACGACACGACCGGCGCGCCGGTGTGACAGGAGAGCCTGGCCGTATGGAAAGCGATGCGCACCCAGCCGAGAACCACGCACTGGATGAACTGACGATCACCATCGTCCACGACAACTATCCGTGGGCCGAAGGGCTCAAGACAGCGTGGGGATTCGCGGCTCACATCGCCGGGGCCCGGCGGAACATCCTCTTCGACACCGGCAGCGACGGGTCGCTCCTGCTGGAGAACCTGGACAGGCTGCGCATCGATCCGGCGGGCATCGACGCGCTGGTTCTCTCGCACGTCCACGCCGATCACGCCGGCGGCCTGGCCGGGTTGCTCCAGGCCAATCCTCACGTCGAGGTGTACCTGCCAGCGTCGTTTCCCGACCGAGTGAAGGACCTCGCGCGCCGGGGCGGGGCCGGCGTCACCGAAGTCGTGGGACCATTGCAGATCTGCGAGAACGTCCACACGACCGGCCTTCTCGGTCGCAGGATTCAGGAGCAGGCATTGGTGATTCGCACGGACCGGGGGGGAGTCGTCCTGACCGGCTGCGCCCATCCGGGCATCGTCCCGGTGGTGGAGGCGGCCAAGCGGCTGTGCGGCCAGGATCCGCTGCTCGTGATGGGCGGGTTTCACCTCGAATGGGCGATGTCGGGCAAGATCGATCGGATCATCGCGGCGTTTCGCGATCTGGGCGTGCGGTACGTCGCGCCGACGCACTGTTGCGGCGAAAAGGCCCGGCAGCGATTCGAAGAATGCTTCGGGCCGCAGTTCATCCCGGTGGGGGTGGGCAAGGTCCTCTCGCGGGGCGACCTGCTGTAGCTTGCAGCGACCGCCAAAGAAAAGGCCGGGGTCCTCGTTGCAGAAGGCCCCGGCCTCAAGTCGTCGACCGGTTCCCGCCGCGGATGCGTCGGGTTCCTATCGTTGTTTCGCCTCAGTTCTGCCGTTGCTGCATCTGCATGACGGCTCCCATGAGTTCCTGCAGGTGCTGCTTGGGAAGGGCGATCTGGACGGACAGCTTGCCGTCGGCGGTGCTGCCTGCGATGGCGAGGTTGCTCGTGCTCTTGGTGTTCGGAGCCTGGACCGGGATCGGCAGCGGGACCATGGACATGCCCACCTGCATCAGCCGCACGATGTTGTAGGTCAGGAGGCAATCGGCTTTTTCGGAGCCGGGGATCAGTTGCGAAGCCGTCTGGACTTCGCTCGGAACTGCGGCGCTCGAACCGGCGGTCTTGACTTGGTCGATCAGGCCCTTGATCGCGGCCGAGGAATCGGCGGCGAACGCGTACACCAGGAGGTTGTTCACCGACGCGAGGCGGACGTTGATGCCCTGGCCATACATGGAGGCGATCATCTGGCCCTGCGGGGAGTTCGGATCCGCGGCGATGCTGAACTTGAGGCTGTCGATGGCGACGTCCTTGTAGGTTTCGGCCTTTCGCTGGAGCTCCACGTTGAACTTGATCCCCATCTGCTGATAGAAGCCGGAGACCAGGCCGCTGTTGAGAATCGAGGGCATCTGATCCAGCATTCGCGAGAAGGCCTGCGGGTCCTTGAGGCCGACCACATAACGAAACGCGAACGGCGGCTTGCTCTTGGGGTCCGCCGACATCGATACGGCCAGCGTCCCGCCCAGAGCGTTGGTGCCGTCGGTGGCGAACTTGCGGATCTTCTGGATCTCCGGATCGGTGGTGGGTTTGCCGGCCATCTGAGCCAGCAGACCGATGCCCCAGTCATTGAACTTGCCCCACGCGGCGGAGTCGACGGCCGCCAGGATGTTCATCGCGGCCCCGTTCTGGAGGTATCGCATGAACGAGCGGTCCATCGTGGCCGAGTCGGCTGCGAAGGCCTTGGCCATGTTCGTCTGCGGCAGGGCGGCCACCGCCAGATCCAGGCGAAGCGCCGTGGCCGACGGGGTCAGCGTCAGGCTGGCCGACTGCGTCTCCTTCAGGAAGGTCCCGATGACGCCGGAGTACATGTCCATGATCGCGCCGGCGTTGGCGGCCATGGGCGGGGCCTGCCCCATGTTCTTGAGCTGATCCATGGCCTGCTTGGCTTCCTGCATCTTGGCCTCGATCATGGGCCCGAACATCTTCTGGACGGTCTGGATGTTGGCGTACAGCCAGACCGGCGAGGTTTGCGCTCGTTTGGCCTCGTCGGCGCTCAGACGCTGGGCCAGCGAGGTCGCGCCGCGGGGCATCCAGCTCTTGGCTTCTGTCAGCGTCTGGCGATTGCCGGCGGTGCTGACCAGGGCATAGCCGCCGACATTGGTGGCGATCAGACCCTGGTCGCCCTCGGGACCGATCAGGGACAGGCCGGCCGCGTCTGGCGCCGTCACGTTCGGATTGCCCTTGGCGAACTTCTGGTAATCGCTGATCGGGACCAGGATCCCGATCCGGGTCGGATCAGGGGAATCGCCGCCGGGCAGGGGGCCGAACAGGGCGAAGTCGCCGCCCATGACGACGCCGTTGGGATCGGGGCTGCCCAGGAGTTGGGCGAGTTGGCCCTGTACGATCATGGACAGGCCGAAGGGCGACAGGCCGGTCAGGAACTGGTCGACCTGCCCCATCGTCGCGTTGAGCTTGTTGATCCGCACGCAGAACAGCGACTCGGCCGGGACAAGCTGGAGGGGATCGGTCGCGGCCGGCTGGGCGGCGACCATCGCGTCGCCGGCCAGAACCGCCAGCCAGACGGCGCACAACAAAACCACGTTTCGGGTACGATTCGATAGCGTCATTTCTCTGCCTCCTAGGATCTGCTACTACTGACGATTGACGATTGCCACATTGCCGGATGCACATCCGGCCCGATAGCGAGCGATGCTCAATGCTCTCGCAATAGAACTATAGACGCCCGTGAATAGTAAATCATCAATCGCAAATCGTCAATGCTGTTGGTTTTTGTACCGCCCCATGAGCTGGCCCTTGCCGAGGATGTGGTTGCCCATGCCCTCGACAGGGCGGCCTTCGTCTGGCCCGGCGGCGTCAGCCGAGGATCAGCTCGCTCAGCGACCGTTTCGGCACATGGTGGACGCCGTTGCTCTCTCGCCAGTACTTGATGCTGCCGTCGGGACCGACGGTGTCGACCACGATCTCCTCTTTCGGCTTGCCGATCGCCAGGACCAGCAGGATCTCGTAGCGAGGGGGGATCTGCAGGGCCTTGCGAAGCTCCTCCCGCTTGATCAGGCCGATCATGCAGCCGGCCAGTCCTCGATCCCTCGCCCCCAGGAGGATGCTCTGGGCCGCGATCCCGTGGTCGCAGCCGAAGGTGGTGTTGATTTCGGTGTCCCCCAGCACGACGATGTAGGCGGTGGGTCGCTCGCCCTCGGCGGGCCCCGGCCAGTCCTTCAGGTACCCCGCCCACGCCACGTTGGCGAAGATCTGGGCGTTCCTGTCGGGCTCGCACGAGAGGATGTACTTGAGCGGCTGCAAGTTGGCCGCGGATGCGGAGTATCTCGCCAGCTCGACCAGCTCTTCGAGCGTCTTTCGCTCGACGGCGAAATTCTCGTGGAATCGGCGGCAACTTCGATTGCTGATGATGAGGTCTCGTATCACGCTTGTCTCCATTCTACTGCCGTGGGCGAATCCGGATCTCCAGTCGATCGCCCGCGGTCAACGTCAGGTTCTTGTCTAGTTCGATTTCGACTCGTTCACCGCTCGCGAGCGTCTTGCCGCTGAGCGTCGCGCCGTTGACGCGGATCTCCGCGCCGGCGGCCTTCCAGTCCTTCGGAATCGCGAAGGCGAGCGTCTTGATGGCGAGCCGACCCCAGCGAAGCTCGAGTGCATCCTGCTGCACCGCGCCGCCGCGGGTCTGGCTGAAGGAGCCCCAGCCCTCGGCCGCGGTGAAGGCGGCGCGGAAGCTCTCG
Organism: Planctomycetota bacterium; assembly: GCA_012517265.1. GTDB lineage: Bacteria > Planctomycetota > Phycisphaerae > Sedimentisphaerales > Anaerobacaceae > PLanc-01. Next base: position 5,823 of record JAAYVJ010000207.1, read on the forward strand.
GGCGTCACGCGCGGGGCGAAACCGATATGCCCTTTGGGCCCGTGGTATTCGAAACCCGCCAATGCGGTGTAGACGCCCCAACTGGCCATCGCACGGGCGTAGTGATCGCCGCACTCGATCTCGTTGAACGGATTGTGCTTGGCCGGCTGGTACCGCCGCTCGACTCCGTTGCAGATCGCCAGGGCCTGCGGGACCATGCCGTCCCACACCATGTTCCCGGCGACCTGGTACTCGATCCCGGTCCAAATCTCTTCGCGGTATCGCACCCCGTCCTTGAGATAGGGGCTCTTGGGCCAAGTGCAGGTGAACAGGCCCGGCTCGCCGGGCAGGGCGAACCACCGCTCCGGCGGATGGGCCTCGTTCTGCGGGGCGATATCCGGGGCCCAGTTGTATTTCCAGACGGAGGCGAGAGCCTGCTCGACGTTCTTCTGCGGATAGATGTACCCGAGCCCGAGCTGGTGGGCCCAGCCCTGGCCGAAGAGCTGGTCGGAGAGGCAGCCCTTCTCGTACTGGTTCTCGGGGTACTTCTTCAGATCCACGATCTGGATGAAGTACTCGCCGTCCCAGAGCCGCTCGACGCTGAGTTTACTGCCGCTCTCGAAGATCCGCCGGCACCGCTGGGCGAACTCGGCGTCGCCCATCTCTTTGGCCATTTCTTCGCCCGCGCGAAGGGCGGCCAGATAGAGCGAGCCGACGAAGGTATTCGGGCCTTCGAAGTCGATGTCGTACGTGTTGGGCTGGGCGTTCTCGATCAGGCCGTCGTCGTTGCCGTCCTGGGAAATCGAGAATTCCAGGGCCTTCTTGATCCGCGGCCAGTTGCGGCGCAGGAACGAATCGTCCGCCGAGCACAAATGCTCGCGATAGGCTTTCAGAATCGTGCCGCACTGGCCGTCGGCGGCGTAGGCCCGATTGCTGCGGAAGCCGACGAGTCCTCGCTCTGGATCGAAACCCTCGCCGAAATCCTGCATCTCTCTCGTCGATCGCGCGAGTTCGGGGAACAGCCTCGCCCCTGCATGCTCGTAGTTCCACACGTGCGTGCAGGTCCCTTCGCAGCAGCCGACGCCTTCCCACGCCCAGAACCGCCCGCTCTGCCACCATTGGCAGGTCCCTGTCGCCAGGTTGCACACGGTCGAGTGCAGCCGGAACAGCAACCACCGGGGCAGCGTGCTGTCCTCATAGAATGTCTTGCACCAGGTTCTCGTGTCGTCGGTCAGGCGATCGTGGTTGTCGAGCACATAGTGGGCGACGTCCGCGGCGCTCTTGAAACGATTCGCGTACTCATGCCCCTGCGGATGATTCGGGAAGAACCACGTCAGGACAAAGGTGAATGTGCGTTCCTGGCCCGGGGCCAGCTTGACCGGCTTCGTCATGGTCGCCATGCTTCGCTTCTCGGTGGCCGGATATGTCGCTTCCTGGGCTGCGTAAAGACCCTTGGCCCAAGGGAAATCAAGGCTCACGATCGGCGGGTCATTCGGGTCCCAGGGCAATGGATCGGTGAGGGCCAGCACGAGCGAGCCGTAGTCGGGCAGCTTGTCGAACGGTCCCAGGTCCGCCTCGGCGGACTCGTCCGCCAGTTCGATCTGGTCGATGTTGATGTGTCCCCATGCGTCGGAATTGCGATCGATGATCTGGATCGTCGCGGTCTTGCCCTGCAGATCCTCGACGTTCCAGGAGGACCAGGCGAGCTTCTCGTTGTCCTTGCCGACGGCGGTTCGCACGACCTTGCCGTCGACGAGCAGGTTGATGCAGGTTTGGTCTGCGTGGCTGCCGCCGCCGATCAGGAAATTGACGTACTTGCGGGAAATTTCGAAAGCAGGGGAGGTAAGTGTGCCTTGCGGGCGGTCGCCGCCCAGGAAGGTGTTCACCAGTCCCTCGCCGAGGAAGCCGCTGACCCGTTGCTGATCGGCGAGTGTGCCGTGAGCCGGGCCTGTGCCGAACGCCTCGCCTGTCGCTTTCCAGTCGCCGTAGTCTTTGCCTTCGAAATCGTTGAGCACGATCTTCGGCCGCGGGGCCTGTACCTGCTCCTTGGGCGTCTCCTTCGCCGTGTGCACGATCAACGTGCGATTCTTCTCCTGCACGAGCCGACTCTCCCTTGTCGCTTGGACAGCCTTGGCGGAATCGAACAGCACCGCGTTCTGAAGCCAACTCAGGACGCCAGTCTCAAGAGTCTGGTTAGATGTGTTCTTGAGCGTGATGTGAAAGACCGTCGCGGGCAAAGCGGAGTCCTTGGCGTTCAGCGGAATGAACGGCGAGAACGCCTCCATCTGGACCTGGATCGGGAGATCTTCGGCCTGGTATCGAACCGTGGCGATGGGATACTCTCCGATGAATTCGACCCGGCCGAAGACCTTATTCAGAGGCCGCGTGGTCAACTTGCCGTCGGACATGATTCCGACTGCAAAGCCCGAATCGACGGGCGAATCCGGCCGATACGTGCGGTAGTTGTCCCGGCCGTAGCCGCTGAAGACGTGCTTGTTGAAGATCTGCCAGACGCCGAGCGTGCCGTCGCCGCGAATGTAGAGCTGGCCGGTGGCGATGCCGCCGACAGGCATGCCGATGGTCTCCAGCTCCTCGCCGGACCAGACGGCCTGTTCGCCTCGTTGGAGCAGCTTCGATGCGAAGTCCTGGGGCAGGCCCTTGTCGGCCGGCACGAAGTGCGAGATCGCGGGCTGCTGGCCCATCGCGACGGATGCCCACAACACAAGACAAGCGATTGCCGCGGCGCTCGTAGGATGGGCTCTTAGCCCACGCGTGCGGTTCGATTCGATGTGGTGAACGCGTGGGCTGAGAGCCCACCCTACATTCATGCTCTGCATTCTCATCTTCAACTCCGCATCCAGAGGTTCCTAATCCTTGTTTGCGACGATGCCCAACCGCACGGCCAGCAAGGTCGGCTCGACGATGTGCAGGTTGTTCAGAAGGGGCTCGGTGTACTGGATGTCGCCGTACTCGGCCTCGTCAAAATGGTGCTGTTTGCCGACGTGGTTGTTCCAGTCCACGCCCTCGGTCAGAAAGCCGGTGTCCCGCTGATGATGTTTGGCGATGGCCCGCAAGATGGTCAGGCCGTCTTGTTTGTATTGCTCGTTTCGCGTGTCCTCATAGGCTTCCAAGCAGGCCAAAGCCGCCTCGGCGTTCTCCCAGAGATAGGCGGTGTCCCAGCTCTTCTCCATGTAGAGCAGGCCCTTGGTTGGGACGCCGTTGCGGTCCTCGGTCATCTTGAACTGATCGAGGCCGGCCAGGCACTTCTCGTACGCGAAGGCTCGAACGCGATCGTCGTTCAGGAGCCTGGCGACCTGGCGAAGCGTCCGGAATGCGACTGAATATGCGACGCTTTCGTGCTCGTCGTAGGTATCGTGATTGATGCTGCCAAAGATCCCGCCGGCGTCGAGGAAGACCTTCACGCTTCGGCGGATCGCGTCGGTGTAGTCGGCCAGTCCCCGCTGGGTGAGGGCGGTGTTGAGCTGGATGATGAACAGCCCGTCGCCGCTCTTTTCGAAGAGGATGTCGCCGTCGCCGTAGGCGTTCCGGGGATAGTGCTCGCCGTCGGGCTTGCAGCGGCGAGGATACCAGCCGTTGGGAGTGGGGCGGACGTTCCTGTGGATCCAGTCGGCCGTCTTGACTGCGACGGCCTGCATTTTCGCCTTGCGGGGGCCGTCCACGAGGTCGCTGAAGACCAGCAGTTGGTACGCGATCTTGGCCATCGAGCCGGGACAGAACCAGTTGTTCTTGTGCTGGTAGTTCAGGCAGAACCGGTTGGTCGTCGTCTCGCGGTAGCCCGTGATGAAGCCGGTGTCGTAATCGATGAAGCCGTCCTCCAGGACGTGGTCCAGCAGGCTCAGGGCCTTCTCCTGGAGGGCTGCGTCTTTGGTGTGCAGGCCGAAGGCGTACAACTCATAGGCTCCGCCCGCGGCGTTGGCCGCCCAGCCGGGGCCTTCGAGATTGCCGAAGTCGTGCCAGCCCATGATGGCCCCGTCCTTGTCCACGAAGCTGGACTTGCTGGCCAGATGCCCGTTGTACTCGACGAAGGTCCGCTCCACGGTGAAGCGGACCGAGTCTTTCATGGAATCCAGGATCGTGTAGTCGAGATCCTCCGGGAGGCTAAAAGGAGGCCCCAACGCGTGCCGCCGCGCTGGGGATCTCCTTGCTCGATGCCGTGCTTTCCAGTTTCACGTAGTCCAGGCCGAACATGTGGCTCTTGACGGCCTTCTCGTTGGCGCCGACGATCTCGACTTTCAGCACGTGTCTGCCCTGGCTCAGCTCATGCGTGCCCAGGTCGACCGGGCCGGTGGCGACGACGCCGTCATTGTAGAGATCGATCGGGTCGCCGAGCTGCTTGTCGTCGAGAGAGAGCTGCACGATGCCGTAATCGATCGCCTTGGTCAGTTGCACGAGGAGCCGGTATGTCCCGGCCTTCTCCACCGGCAATCCCAGCTCCAGCGTGTTGCCGGGCTTGCCCTCGGTCCACCACAGTTGCGCCTCGTTGCTCCAGACCTCGCCCCAGCCGGACATGTCCTGGGTCGTGGTGTTGCCGCCGGTCTTCGAGAGGATCGGCAGTGCCTCGCCTTCGATCGCCCCTTTGATCTTGAAGGTCTCGATCGGGGTCCAGTATCCTTTTCGCTGATCGACCGCCACGGGCTCGTACGGGTCCTTCTGGCCCGCCGCCTGGTACCAATAGACCGTCGCGGCGTAGAGCGTGGGCTTGGCGTTGGGATAGTACTTCTCGATCGCGGCCTCGAACGAGTTCTGGAAGGGCACGTTGTCCGTCAGATGCCACCGATTGACCGAGACGTGGCCCTTGTTGTTGTTGCTGATCGTCTGGTTGTGATAGCAGTTCTCGAAGAGCGTCGGATTGCACCAGGCGTAGCCGAAGTAGTCCTCGGAGCCGGTGCCGAACGTGGAGGGGAACTTCTCGCCGTCGACGAAGAACTTCTCGTCGCCTTCGCCCCACCAGCCGCCGCGGGGGTTCCACACGTGCAGCATGACGCCGCAGAAGCGGCCGCGTCCCTCGGTTTTGAGCATCGTCCAGTCGATCTTCCGTCGTTCGGGGTCGTCGGGCAGGAAGGCGTCGCGATGCCACTTGGCGTGGAACCGCCCGAGCGTGTCGATCGGCTTGGTCAGCGGAGCGTGGGTGATGATGAACCTGATCGTTTGCGGCTTGTCGCCGTCGTTGGTCACCTTGATCTCGGCCCCTTTCTGGAAAGGCATGTACCATCGGCTGAAGAACCCGGAGTCGGTGACGCCCAGCGGGAAGGACTCGTATTTGTTGACGCCGGGGGCGGTGCCGAAGAAGTCGCCCAGGGGCGACCACACGCTCGGCTGCGACTGGCCGTCCCAGTACATATGCAGGGTCAGATCGCGGAGGGTGTCCAAGTCGCCCTCGGCTACCGGCAGGCTCACGTCGATTCCGCTGATCGCTCGTTCGCCTTCGATCCGGGCGACGGTGACCGTCTTGCCGGGCGCGACCTTGACCGCTTCGGTCATCTTCAATTGCCCTTTGCGGCGGCTCTCGATCCCGGCGCCCTTGGGGGACAGCACCGTGTTGGCGCGATCCAGCGCGTGCAGCTCCTCTTCGGTCAGCTTGCGCGTGAAGGTCGGCAGGATGGTCCCCTTGGGATAGGTCGTGTAGGTGAAGTGGTAGTAGGCGCCCCAGTCGCCGGAGGCCGTGATCTTGCAGGATTTCTGGAAGGGGATGGGGACGTAGCAGTTCTGTCCCCGGGCCGCCTCGTGCACCAGCGCCGGGAACACGAACGGCGTGTTCTCGCGGTTGAAGTAGCCGATGAAGGGCAGGTCCACCGCGGGCTCCGCCTGCCCATCCAGGTAGATCTTGACATGGCCTTCTTTGGCCAGCGCCGACCAGATCCGCCAGATGACGGCCGGGCCCTCGATCTCCGCGAAGACCAGCTCGTCGCCTTCCTTGCGGATGATGCCGTTGCCGTCGCCGTTGGCGTCCCACTTGACGTACTTGCCCGCGGCCTCGTCGTACCGGCTGGCCCGATCCCAGCTCGACCATTGGAGGCACTTCTCGCCGGGCACAGGCAGCGTGGCCGGATATTCCAGATCCGTCAACCGGCTGACCAGGTCGATATAGGTCAGTCTCAGCGGCCCGGACGTCTGCGCCGTCGCCGTCAGCGACAGGGCGAGAACGCAGCCGATCCGAATGCAGAGGGACCGTGTGGCGTTTCGTGACGTGATCTCCATGCGTAGCCTCCTTTCATAGTCTTGGATCGCGACCGCCGGCCGGACAGCGTCGGGCCGTATGGGCCAGTGCAGGTATTCTAATGAGAAAGGCCCCCTCCCGCTAGCAAGTTTCCCTGGGGTGGAAACTTGCCGGCGAAAGGGGGCCTTGGACTTACCGTAATGCCTCGAATGCCGTCAGCCGCCGTACTTGACCGTGCAGCCGTAGGGCGGGGTCGTGGGCGTGCCGACCTTCTTGTTGGCCAGCAGCTCCGTGAGGGCTTTGTCCACGTAGTTGACCGACCCGGCGCCGGGTTCCAGCTTGCCCAGGGGGGCGTTGTCGATCGCGCCTTCGTAGGCGATGGCCCCGGTCTTGTCGATCACGAACATATGCGGCGTGTTCCTCGCGCCGAACTGCTTGCCGACCAGGCCGGAGCGGTCGTCCAGGATGGGGTAGGGCAGCTTGTGCTTCTCGGCGAAGGCCCGATTGGCCTGGGGGGTCGTGTTGTGCGTGCTGTTGATGGCCAGCCACACGACTTCCTTGTCGCGGTACTTCTGGGCCAGATCCACCATCGTGTTGGCGGTCTCATAATGGTACTTGGAGAAGGGGCAATCCGGGTTGATCCATTCGAGGACCACGATTCGGCCCCTGAAACTCGACAGCCGGAAGTTCCTGCCGTCGAAGCTGTCCAGTGAGAAATCCGGCGCCTGTTTGCTCTCGGATTGCTGGCCGGCGCCGGTTCGCGGCGTCCTCGCTCGTCCGGCCCTCTGCAACTGCTGTTGTTGTTGTTCGAGTTCGCGCAACGCGCTCTGGAACGCACCCTGGCGTTTGCCGATCAAGGCCTCGATCTGTCCGGCGGTCTCCTTGGCCTTTTCCTTGACCGCCACCTTCTGGAGGGCCTGCAGTTCGTTGATCAGCGCCTGGTGGGCGGTTTTGAGCTCGTCGATCTGCTTCTGAAGCCTGGCGTATTCCTGTCTCTGCACCGCGGGTCGTTGCGGGACCCCGGTTTCCGGGGTTACGGACGGCGTGGCGTTCTGGCGGCGTGCGGGGACTTCCGTCTGTTTCTGCGTGGATGCCTGCCCGAGCGACGTCGAAGTCCACACGAGAATCATCCACGACGCGCCCAAAGAAATGGCAATGCGGTTCATTTCAATGTCCTCCCTAACAGATCTCTTTCTTTGCCGCGAGTCGCAGTAGAGAGCGACCCTGGGCCAGGCTCGCCGGCCTGCCGCCGCGCGGCCTGGCGGGTTAGTGTACACTGTGTTACTCTCGCAGGCTACAGGAAGTTCGCGGTTCGATCGGGCTTTCGGCTCAACGTCGCCCCTCTACTTGGCTGCAAGGGCGCCCTTGACCTCGGTCAGGAACCGCGTGATCTCGCGGACGGCCTCTTGCGGCTTGTCGAGATGGTTCTCGATCATCGCCACGATCCTGGATCCGATAATCACGCCGTCGGCGCCGGCGTCCGCGATGGTTCTCGCGTGCTCCGGCTTGCTGACGCCGAAACCGACGCAGACGGGCACTTGCGTCAGGCCCTTGAGCTTTCGGACGAGGCCGTCGGCGGCGCTGGAGAGGGCCTCGCGACTGCCGGTGACGCCGAGCAGCGAGACCGTGTAGACAAACCCCGTGGTCTTTGCGGCGATTCGCTCCATCCGCTGCGGCGCGGTGTTCGGCGTGACCATGAAGACGCTGTCGAGGCCCGCGGCTCTGGCGGGGACCAGGATCTCGTCCGCATCGTCGATGCTCAGATCGGCCACCAGGACGCTGTTGACCCCGGCCTCGTGGAAGTCCTTGCAGAACCGCTCGACGCCGTATTGCTGGATCAGATTGTAGTACATCAACAGGCCGATCGGGATGTCCTTGTGGCGCTTGACCTGACGGATGAACTGACAGGCCTTGTGCGTGTTCATGCCGCCCCGCATCGCGCGGACGTCGGCCTTCTGGATCGTGGGCCCGTCGGCGATGGGGTCGGAGAACGGGATGCCCAGTTCCAGGACGTCGGCCCCGGCGTCGATCGCGGCCTTCACCAGCTCCAGGCTCGTGTCGAAATCGGGGTCGCCGATGACGAAGAAGGGGATCAGGGCCGCGCGGCCCTGCTTTCTGAGATCCGAGAATACTTCTTGATAGCTTTTCATTGAGGACTCCGTGGAACGGGAAACGATAGGACAATGGGACGCATGGGATCTACTCCGCTTTCCGCGGGTCTTTCAGCGGCCGATGCTTTTCTACGATCCCGACGTCCTTGTCGCCCCGGCCGGAGAGATTCACCACGACGACCGTGTCCGGGGCCAGCTTGCCCTTGAGGCTCACGACGTGGGCCAGGGCGTGCGTGCTCTCCAGGGCCGGCAGGATCCCCTCGATCCGCGTGAGCAGGCCGAAGGTGTCCAGCACGTCCTCGTCGTCGGCCGGGACGTACCGCGCCCGGCCGGTGTCCTTGAGCAGCGAGTGTTCCGGTCCCACGCCGGGATAGTCGAGCCCCGCGCTGACGGACTCGGTGTCGATGATCTGGCCGTCGGCATCCTGGAGGAGATAGGACTTGGCTCCGTGCAGGACGCCGGGCCGTCCGGCCGTCAGGCTCGCCGCGTGCTTGCCGGTGGCGACGCCTCTGCCGCCGGCCTCGACGCCGATGAGCTGAACGTCCTTGTCGTCCAGGAAGCCCGCGAACACGCCGATCGCGTTGCTGCCGCCGCCGACGCAGGCGACGACCATGTCGGGCAGTCGCCCGATCTGATCGAGGCACTGACGCCGGGCCTCTCTGCCGATGCAGCTCTGGAAGTGCTTGACGATCGTCGGATAGGGGTGTGGGCCGGCCGCGGTGCCGAACAGATAGAACGTGTCGGACACGTGCGAGGTCCAGTACCGCAGGGCGTCGTTGATCGCGTCCTTGAGCGTGCCGGTGCCGCCTTCGACCGCGACGACCTCGGCGCCGCAGAGCTTCATCTTATGGACGTTGACGCTCTGGCGTTCGACGTCGGTGACGCCCATGAAGATCTTGGTCTCCATGCCGAGCAAGGCGCCGATCATGGAGGTCGCCAGGCCGTGCTGGCCGGCGCCGGTCTCGGCGATCAGTTTGGTCTTGCCCATGTACTTGGCGAGCAGACCCTGGCCGAGCGTGTTGTTCACCTTGTGTGCGCCGCCGTGGAGCAGGTCCTCGCGTTTGAGATAGACCTGGAAGCCCACGTGCTCGCTCAGACGCCTGGCGTGATAGAGCGGTGTCGGTCTGCCGGCGTAGTTCCTGTTCAGTTGATCGAGCTCGGCGATGAATCCCCGATCCACGGAGAAGCGGTCGAACGCCTCCTCCAGTTCCTCGAGCACCGGAATCAAGACTTCCGGCACATAATAGCCGCCGAACTCGCCGAATCTGCCTGTATGCTTCATGGAATCTGCCTTCCCGCGGGTTTCGCGAAGAGTTCGAGTCCTTTAGTTCCCATTCGTCCCATCCGTCCTAGGCTCTCAAGTGCCGGATGCTGTCGAACAGGGCCTTCATCTTCTTGTGGTCCTTCTTGCCGGGCTCGGACTCCACGCCGCTGCAGACGTCGATCCCGTAGACGCCCAAGCCGACCGCGGTCGCGGCGTTCTCCGGGGTGATTCCGCCGGCGAGAAAGACCCGCTTGGCGATGTGGCCGATGATGTTCCAGTCGAAGCTCAGGCCGGTGCCGCCGTAGCGGTCGGGATTGTACGTGTCCAGCAGGACCGCGTCAGTGAAGTAGTTGTCCACCCGCTGCAGGTCCGCGACGTTCTTGACCCGCAGGGCCTTCATCGTCTTGACGCTGTCGTAGGCCAGCCACTTGCAGAAGTCCGTGGTCTCGTCGCCGTGCAGTTGGATCCAGTCCAGTTGGCACAGGCCGGCGATCTCGCGGATCTGGTCCAACGTGCTGTTGACGAAGACGCCGGAGACGTCGATGAACGCCGGCAGCCGCTTGATGATCCCGGCGGCCTTGGCCGGCTCGATGTAGCGCGGGCTCTGCGGGTAGAAGTTGAACCCCAGCAGATCCGCGCCCAAGTCCATCGCCGCGACGGCGTCCTCGTAATTCGTAATGCCACAGATTTTGACCTTGGTTATCAACATAATCTCATCTCGATTCGGAGGCTATGCCTTGTTGGAAACCTCAACCAGCCTCTCCAAACACTGTAACGCCTTTCCTTGGTGAATAGAAGCCTCGGCCAGGGGAAGGGCCTGGGCGAAGCCGTCCGCCAGGCCGGAAACGACGATTCCGGCGGCGGCGTTGAGTACGACGATGTCCCGGCGGGGGCCTTTCTCCTTGCCCGCCAGGATGTTGCGAATCACGGCCGCATTGGCCGCGGCGTCCCCGCTGCCGAGCGCCTCGATCGGAGCGAGGGCGATCCCATACTCGACCGGGTCCAGCTCGAACGAGGTGACCCAGCCGTCGCGAAGCTCGACGACCCGCGTCTTGCCCAGCAGGCTGATCTCGTCCATTCCCTGGCCGTGGACGACCATCGCCCGCCTGGCGCCGAGCATCTTGAGGCTCTCGACGATGCGGTCGAGCAGCAGGGGGTCCGAGACGCCCATCACCTGGGCCTTGACGCCCGCCGGGTTGGCCAGGGGGCCCAGGATGTTGAACGCGGTCCGGAAGTCCAGGCTCTTGCGGATCGGCTGCACGAACTTCATCGCCGGATGGTACTTCGGCGCGAACATGAAGCCGATGTGCGCCTCGCGAATGCACTGGGCGACGACGTCCGGGCCGGGGTCGATGTTGACGCCGAGCTGTTCGAGCACGTCAGCCGACCCGCAGCGGCTGGTGATCCCGCGGTTGCCGTGCTTGGCGACGTAGGCGCCGGCGCCGGCCACGACAAGGGCCGAGGCGGTGGAGATATTGAATGTCTTGACGCCCGCGCCGCCGGTGCCGCAGGTGTCGATCATGTGCTCGAAGTCGGCCTTCACCCGCACCGCGTGGTTCCGGAGCGACTGCGCCAGGCCGGCGATTTCGCCGGGGGTGGCCCGCTTCATTCGCATCATCGCCAGGAAGGCCGCGATCTGGACCTCCGTCACCTGGCCTTCGAAGATCGTGTCCTGCAAGGCCTTGGCTTGCTCGAACGTGAGGTCTCCGCCGTTGAGGAGGATCTCGAGAAACTGCGTGATGTTCGCCATGTTCAGCTCCCTACCGGTTGTCTTCGACTTGCTGCGATCTGGAGTACGTTTTGAATGATCTTGCCGCCCGCGGGCGTCAGGATGCTCTCGGGATGGAACTGGACGCCGAAGATGGGCAGTTCCTTGTGCTGGACCGCCATGACGACGTTCTCGAACCGGCCGGTGACTTCGAGACAATCCGGCAGCGTGCGGGCCGCGAGGCTGTGATACCGCCCGGCCTGCAGCGGGTTCTCGATGCCCTGGAAGAGTCCCTTGCCGTTGTGGGTGATCCGCGAAGGCTTGCCGTGCATGGGCTCCGGTGCGTGGCTGACGACTCCGCCGAAGTACTGCACGATGACCTGATGGCCCAGGCAGACGCCGAAGATGGGCAGGCGGTGCTTGAAGGCGTCGACCGCCGCCAGCGAGACGCCCGCCGTGTCCGGGTTGCCGGGCCCCGGCGAGATCACCAGCAGGTCGGGATCGAACTCGTCGGCGACCTTCAGCAGGTCCGCCATGCTCGTGTCGGCCCGGTAGACCCGGGTCGTGCACTGCCGCTTGGCGAAGTCGTCCACGAGGTTGTAGGTGAAGGAGTCGAAGTTGTCGATGAATAAGACTCTGTTGCCGGTTGGTTCCATCAGAGTTCCTTTCGTAATGCAGATTCGGGACGTTCAAATCCGAAATCCGAAGCTCGAAATCCGAAACAAATCCAAAGGACCGAAACCCAAATGACCGAAACGCTGCCGCTGCGTCGGGTGGTGCGTTTTGAGAGTTCTTGGTTTTGGGTCATCTGTGCTTGTTTCGGATTTCGAGCTTCGAGTTTCGCATTTGAACCCTGATTCTCATCTATTTTCCGCGAATTGCCCTCAGGCAGGACCTCGCCTTGTGCTCGGTTTCCTCGAACTCCGTCGTCGGCACGCTGTCGTGGACGATGCCGGCGCCGACGCGGATGTAGGCGGTGTGGTCCCGCACCTGAAGACTGCGGATCGTGATGCAACTGTCGAACTGGCCGTCGACGGTCAGGTACATCACGGCCCCGCCGTAGTAACCCCGCTTGTTCTTTTCCAGCTTGCGGATGATCTTCATCGCCTCGATCTTGGGGGCCCCGGTCAACGTCCCCATGTTCATCGTCGCCAGGTACGCGCTCAGGGCGTCCAGGTCGGGCCGGAGCGTTCCTTTGACGTTGCTGACCAGGTGTTGCACCGACTCGTATTTCTCCACGGTCAGCAGCTCGTTGACGACCCGGCTGCCGGGGTTGGCCACGCGGGCGATGTCGTTGCGGGCCAGGTCCACGAGCATCATGTGCTCGGCCAGTTCCTTGCGGTCGAGCTTGAGCTCCGCCTCGTAGCGGAAGTCGGTGTCGGTGTCGATCTGGCCCTCGATCCGGCCGCGGGGTTTGGTGCCCGCAATCGGGCGGATCTCGACGTGTCGCGGCCCGGTCCCGCTGACCCGAAGGTTCAGCTCGGGGCTGGAGCCGATCAGGGTCGTGTTCCGCGTGTTCAGGTAGAACATGTACGGCGAAGGGTTCAGCTCCCGCAGCCGCTTGTAGACGTCCAGCGGCTCGTCGGGACATGGCTCGGTGAGCGTGCGGCTGAGGACCACCTGGAAGATGTCGCCGTCGAGGATGTGCCGCTTGGCCTGCTCGACCATGTCTTCGTATTCCCCCTGCGCCGTGTCGGTCGACGCGGCCGGCAGGGGCCCGGCGTGCCTTCGCCCCTTGGGCGGGTCGAAGCGGGCCATGTTGAAGTAGTAATCGAAGCAGCTCTGGGCTTCCTCGATCACGGCCTGCCGGTCGCCGTCGGTGATCAGGCAGTTGACGACGACGTAGCCCTGGTTGCTCTCATGGTCCATCAGGAAGATGTTGTCGGCGAAGTACAGCTCGTAGTCGGGATTGCCGAGCAGGTCCTGGCCGCTGGCCGGGAGCTTTTCGAACTGATCGACGAAATCGTAGCTGATCGCTCCGAGCAGGCCGCAAGTGACGCGGAAGGGCTTGCTGGCCAGGCGGAACGCAAAGGCGACTGCACGCAGGACGTCCATCTGGTTCGTGGCGCGCAGACGCGATTGCTCATCCACCACTCCTTCCTGTCGTTTGATCCGGCCGGTGATGACCTCGGGCCCGAAATCGACGGACTCGCAGAAGGCGAATCGCTCCCGATGGGTCGCGAAGTAGCTCAGCATCCGCCTTCCGGGCTTGCTGAGGGCCTTGATCGTGAAGTCCACGCCGGTCCCGGTCACGTACAAGGCGGGGCGGGCGGTCCCGAAGCTCAGGGCCGTCGTGCCGGCCAGGTACTCGCGGGACTCCAGCAGACAGCAGTCCCTGGCCCGGCCGTAGTCGGTGAGCTTGGCGAAGAACTCCAGGGGATCGTCCACGTCGATCCGTTTGACGATCGGGACGATCTGGCCGGGCTCGGCGTTCTCAATGATCTGGCGATAGTCTTCCATTGTCCGCTTTTCACCTCACGTCTTTCCACTCTCACGCTCTCTGGCTGCATCCGGGCACAAAAAAAAGCAGCCTGTCGGGTCCGACAGGCTGCTTTCAAGATCTTTGATACCTAGTTGTTACTTAGAGCAATATCTTCGCTCGCCTGCCGGATTTATCCTGCAGGCCACCAATACCCAAAAAAGCCGAAGTTGTTGGTCAGGTTCTTCACCATAGTCTATCTATTAGATCGGTTGCCCGTCGTTCTGTCAAGAGTAAAATCCAAAAAATCTCCACGTGATGCGTTTCGTGTAGCACGGCGTGCGTCAGAGGTCAGGACTGTGTCGCCATCCCGGAAATCGGCGGTGTTTGATTCGACGCACGACGCAGAACACGACACGCACGGCGTCCCGTCACCATTCCGCCTCGGCGAAGGGGTGGACGGGGCCATCGGGCTTGGGCTTGGGTCGCGACTTCAAGATCGCCTCGGCCAACGCGAGATCGCTGGGCCGCGTGATCTTGAGGTTCGACGAGTCGGACTCCACGATCGCCACCGGGTGCCCGATCGCCTCGACCAGGAACGCGTCGTCGGTGACGACCGACTTGTCCACGTTCGGGAGATTGGCGTAGGCCTTCCTGAGCAGGGCGACGTCGAACACCTGGGGCGTCTGGGCCTCGAAGAGTCCCGCTCGATCCACGGTCTTGACGATCCGTCCATCCTTGACCTGCTTGATCGTCGCCGTCACCGGGGCCGCCGGGATGGCCGCTCCGGTCTCGGCGGCCTTGGCGATCACGTCCGCGACGAGCTGGTCGCTCGCGCAGCATCGGCACGCGTCGTGCACCGCCACCAGGTCGATCCCGTCCTTGATCAGCTCCAACGCGTTGAGGATCGTCTCGAACCGCTCGGACCCGCCGAGGAAAGTCTTGACGCCGAAGAACGAGAGCTTGGCTCCCCAGTTGACCTTGAGCGTTTCCTGGTCGTCCTTGGAGATCCCCAGCAGGATCTGCTTGACGCCTTCGCGGTCGGAGAACAGCTCGATGCTCCGCATGAACACCGCCCGACCGGCGACGTCCACGAATTGCTTCTTTCTCTTGCCGCCGAACCGAGTCCCCGGCCCGGCCGCACAAATGATCGCTACGATAGTCTTGGACACCAGTTTCTCCTTGATTCAGTCCTCAGTCTCTTGCGGCCGAGGCGGGAAATCCGAGACTCGAAGCACGAAATCCGAAACAAATCCAAAGGACCGAAATCCGAATGACCGAAACGCTGTCGCCCATCGGATACTTCGTTTTGGACATTTGGCTTTTGAGCATTCGTGCTTGTTTCGGATTTCGTGCTTCGAATTTCGGATTTATTAGTAATCAATCCCTGGTCGCGCGCCTACCCCTCGCTCATACGGATGCTTGACGTTCTTCATCTCCGTGACCAGATCCGCCATCGCGATCAATTCCGGTGTCGCGCCGCGGCCGGTCAGAACCAGCTCGACATGCGGGTCCCTCCGATCGATGAGCTTCTTCACGGCGTCCAAGGCGGCCACGCCGATCGAAACGCAGTAGACGATCTCGTCCAGGATGATGACGTCGTATCTGCCCTCGGCCGCTGTCTCGGTTAACTCCGCCAGTGCAGTCGCGACGGCCGTCCTGGTCTGGGAGAGGTCCCGCTCGTTGCGAAGCGAGTCGAACATGTCCCACCGGGTCTCCAGAGCCTCCCATCGGATGGGCAGGCCCGACCGCTCGACGCCCAGCCGTTCGCCCAATTCCAGCGAAGGCGGCTTGAGGAACTGATAGATCAACACGCGATTGCCGCGACCGGCGGCCCGCACCGCCAGCCCGAAGGCCGCCGTGGTCTTGCCTTTGCCGTCGCCTGTATAAACCTGGACTAATCCCTTCTCGAACATCCTGGCATCTTATAAGCGTGGGCCGATTGCTTCAAGCGGCTGTTCTTTGAGCCCCGCTATCCCAGGCGGCCGATGACTACGCTGTCAGGTTGAGCTCCTGGCCGTGCGCCGCTGCACAAAGCGTGAGGAAGGACTGGAATTGCGCCAGGTCGCGGATGCTCCGGAGTTGACGCACGTTCCGTTCGATGTGCGTCGACGGACAGTTGCGAAGCCAAAGCCCCTTCGCCTCGGGATTCAGGACGACCGGCAGGTATCCGCCTGGCGATATCTGCTCGGCCGCGGACGGAGCGATCCGGTCGCCCAACTCCTCCGCGAAAAACGGCAACAGTTCCAGGACGGCGACGCGGCCGGCCAGAGAGTCGCTGACGTTCTTCATGCTCCGACGCGTACTGGATCTCGTTCAGGACCAACGGCTTGCCCCCAAGACTGTCTAGGAAACCGTTGGGATCCGCCTGCGCGAACTCCCACACCAACCGGGTCAATCGAAGCTCGCGGGAGCATATCCAAGCGGGCCGAGTTCCTCTCGTAAGAGGGTGGTCTTGCCCGATTGGCGAGGTCCGGTAACCAGGACGGCCGGGGACTCCCGGCACGCTTGGAGCAGGACGGAACTCATCGCTCTTTTGATGTACACATAGCCAAAACTGAACTACAACTTCGGTTTTGTCAAACCATCTTGACTGTCCGCCATCCTTCACCTGGAATCGCCGCCGGCGATCACCAACTTGCCGAGGCGATGCCGGTGATGGCCGTCGTCGGCGGGCAGGGGCAGGGCGATTTTCGGCGTGCCCGTCGCTGTGCCCACGGAGACGTAGACCTCATATGTCCCGGGTTTCATGGGGCGGGTTCGTTCATCCGCGGCCAACGGCAGGCAGGATTCGGTCTTGTGGCTCTCCGCCGGGGCGTTGTCGGCCTCGGCTACGCGGAGGGTCCGGACGTCCAGCCCCTCGTCGACGAAGACCCCGACGATGCCTCCTTTGGCGTCTTTGATCGTGAGCGCCGGATGCCCGCCGGGCAGGCAGGGGGCGACGCCTGCATTTCGCCAGGTGGTTGAGAACCAGAAGGTCCCGTCGACGGGGATCTCGCCCGGCCAGGACGCTTCCACGAGCTGGAGCCGGTAGCCCACGCGGAGGCTGATCTTTCGGACGAGGTCGCGGTTCTCGGCCAGGAACTCCCGCGGCCACCAGTGGATCGATGCGTAGCTGGCGTGATACCTCTCGACGGCTTCGAGATACTGGCTGCCGTCCCTCCAATTGCCGCGATCCCGCGATGGGCCGAAATGCTCGCTCTCCAGGATCACAGGGGCCTGCCGCCAGAAGAGGGGGGCGAAATCCGCGTTGAAATAGGCCTTGTCGCCGCCCTGGACGAGGATGCTGTCGTCGCGCAGGCCCAGGCCGTGTGCGGCGGCGTACTCGATGGTCGCTCGGCCTCGATCGTGTAGGGCGAAATCGTCGTTGGCCACCAGCAGCGTCCTTTTGAAGTGCTTGGTGTGCAGGTCGATGTGCCGCTTGATCGTCTCGACGGTGTACGGTTTTCGCGTGCTGGCGTAGGTGTGACCTTCGCCCCAGACGCCGAAGGAGCCCACGTCGATGAACGCGACCTCGGGGTTTCCGTCGTAGCGATCGGCCAGAGCGGCCAGGAAGTGGTCCAGCTTCTCCAGGAAGACCGGGTCGTCGTAGTCAGGCTCCCAGAATGGCCCGTTCGGGTCGACGCCTTTGCCCACGGTGAAGTTGAACCCCTTGGCCCCGGCCTTCTCGACCCACTGGGGTGTCGCGTACCGCATGAACGACTCGCTGCACGAGATCCGCAGGGCGATCTGTTTGCCTTTGTCGAGCCAGCGCTGGGCCGGCGTGTCGAGCACGGACCAGACGAAGCGACCCTCCTCGGGCTCAAGGTGGGACCAGGCGATCCGCAGGTAGACCGTCGTGACACCGGGGAAATCGTCGACAGTATCGGACGGTTCGAGCTGGCCGCCGTAATTGAACGCGATATTGTCGTAGTGGTGCAGAACCCAGCCCATGCCGGGGTTGGCGAGAGGCTGTCCCGTGTCCTGGGGGCGAACCACGACCATCTTGTCCTGGGCTCCCCAGCCGGCGGCGGTCGCCAGTGTCAGGATGAGAGCGACGTCGAACCAATTCCTCACGCTTTGCATAATCGACTCCTTGGCAATCGGTCTTCTTCGGTCCATTGGAAACGCCCAGGATGCCGCCGGTATTTTAACTGACCTGCGGACGCTTGACAGCCGATAATTCTTCCAAGGCGGACGGGTTCTGTCGTTGCACCAGAGCGTCCGGACCGGTACGATAGAGGCTTGCGCAACATCTGATGGCCAAAGGGAATATGACAAAAGC